>NZ_DATAPY010000150.1:0-80939 GCF_036264965.1 Phenylobacterium sp. | reverse complement strand
GGCTCAAGCTCGGCATCTACGAGGACGCCGGCACCGCGACCTGCGCCGGGTTCCCCGGCAGCTACGGGCACTACGCCCAAGACGCCAAGACGTTCGCGTCCTGGGGCGCCGACTACCTGAAGCTCGACTGGTGCAACATGCCGTTCGGTGACTTCCCAGGTGAGACCCACCAGCAGGTGGCCCAGACGCTGTACACCCAGATGAGCGACGCGCTCACCGCGACGGGCCGGCCGATCGTGTTCAGCATGTGCAACGGCTGGGACTCGTCGGTGCAGCCGCAGACCTGGGCCCAGCCAGTGGCCAACCTGTGGCGCACGACAAGCGATATATCCGACAGTTTCGGGAGCATGCTGTCCAACTTCAGCCAGAACGTGCAGTACTGGCGGGACGCGCGACCAGTGGCCTGGAACGACCCGGACATGCTGGAAGTCGGCAACGGCGGCATGACGCCGGTTGAGTACCGCACCCACATGAGCCTGTGGGCGTTGCTGGCCGCGCCGTTGCTGGCGGGCAACGACCTGACCAAGATGACGCCCGACACCCTGGCGATCCTCACCAATCGCGAGGTGGTCGCCATCGACCAGGACCCCGCGGGCCGCCAGGGCGATCGGGTGACGGCGGAAGGGCCGCTGGAGGTCTGGGCCAAGCCGTTGAGCCGCGGCGGCAAGGCCGTGGGGCTGTTCAACCTCTCGGACCAGCCGTCCTACGTCGAGGTCAACTATGCCGACCTGGGCATCAGGACGCTGGTCGCCACCCGCGACGTCTGGGCGGCCAAGGACCTGGGCAAGCTCCGATCCTACCGCGTCCTGGTGATGGGCCACGGGGTGGTGCTTTTGCGGCTGGGCGCGCCCTCTGCAGGTTAGACCCGGACCGGAAGGCCCGTCCTGAGCGACTGCCGCGCGGCCTCGGCGAGGCGGAGGGAGCGGACGCTGTCGGCGTAGCCGGTCTCGGGTTGGGCCTGGCCCGACAGGATGTCGGCGAAGTGCTCCATCTCGCTGCGGTAGGCCGCGGCGTAGCGGGCGATGAAGTCCATGTAGCGCGGCGCGCTCGTGGCGCCGGTCTCGCGCCACGCCTGGAGGGTGTCCTGCAACAGGTCGCCGGCCCGCAGCATGCCGCGCGGACCGAAGGCCTCGACCCGCTGATCGAAGCCGTAGCCGCTGCGCCGGGTGTTGCTGATCGAACAGAGCCGGCCCTTGGCGTCACGCAGCAGGGTACGGGCGGTGTCGACGTCGCCGGCCGCGCCGATGGCCGGATCCACCAAGCAGCTCGCCCAGGTGAAGACCTCGACGAACGGGTCGGGCGCCAGCCAGCAGGCCAGGTCGAAGTCGTGGATGGTGAAGTCGCGATAGAGCCCGCCGCTGGTGGGAATGAAGTGGGCGGGCGGCGGCGCCGGGTCGTGGCTCGTGATGTTCAGGGTCTCGAGGTCGCCGATCTCGCCGGCCGCGATGCGAGCCTGCAGCGCGCGGCAATCGGGGTCGAAGCGGCGGTTGAAGGCGACGTAGAGCGGGGCTTTCGGATGGGCGAGCTCAGGCTCGGCGGCCAGCAGGCTGGCGAGGTCGAGGTCCAGCGGCTTCTCGCAGAACACCGCCTTGCCGGCGGCCAGGCAGGCCTTGACCAGCGTCAGGTGCGTATCGGTCGAGCTGGCGATGATGACGCCTTCGACGCCGGCGTCGGCCAGCACCTGCTCGACGCTGGCGACCTGGGCGCCGGCGGAGGCGGCGATCCCCGCGGCGTCCGGCCGTGGATCGACCAGCCACGCAACCTCCAGCCGCGGATTGTGGGCGGCGTTGGCCAGGTGGACGGCGCCCATCCGCCCGGCCCCGATCTGCGCGATCCTGTGCATGGCGTCCTTCTAGGGAGCTAAGTCAGGGCAGCACAAGGCGCAGTTCGCGGTCAGACCTGCAGCCGGTCGTCCGGGCGCGCGGCCAGGGCGTAGAGCGCCGGCATCAGGAAGACGCTGATCAGGAGGCGCGTGAAGAGGCCGCTGACGATCACTAGGGCAAAGGGCCGCTGGCTGTCAGTGCCGACCCCGGTGGCGAGCGCGGCGGGCAGCAGACCGAAGGCCGCGACCAGGGCGGTCATGGTGATCGGCCGTAGTCTGAGGATCGCGCCTTCGCGGATCGCTTCGTTCAAGGGAATGCCGTCACGCCGGAGCTCGTTGACGTAGGAGATGTAGACCACGGCGGTCTGCACCGAGACCCCGAGCAAAGCCAGGAACCCGACGCCCGATGACACCGAGAACGGCGTGCCGGTCAGCCAGAGCGCCAGGATGCCGCCCACCGGCGCCGAGAGCACCACGCCGGCCAGGGTGATGAAGGGGAACTTGAAGTTCCCGTAGAGGGCGAAGAGCAGCATGAAGATCAGGAAGACGGTCAGCGGCAGGATCACCTTCAGCTGATCGCGCGAGGCGGTGTACTCGGTGTAGTCGCCGCCCCAGTCCATGCGGTAGCCCTGCGGCAGGGCCACGTGGGCGTTCACCTGGCTGATGGCGTCCTGTACGGCGCCGGCCAGGTCGCGGCCCTCCACCGAGAACTGCACGCCGATGTAGCGGGAGTTGTTCTCGCGGTAGATGAAGGACGCGCCGCTCTGCACCGAGATGTCGGCAAACTCCTTGAGCGGGAGCTGCTGGCCGCCCGGCGTCGCGACAAGGATATTGCCGATCGCCTGCGGGTTGTCGCGGAACTGCTGGTCGAGGCGCACAACCAGGTCGAACTGCTTTTCCTGCTGCACCACCTGGGTCGCCGTGTCGCCGCCGATCGCGGCGGTGATCAGGGCGTTGATGTCGTCGGCGTTGAGCCCGTAGCGGGCGATCTTGGCGCGGTCGATTTTGACCACCAGGCTGGGCTGGCCGAGCTCGTGGACCAGGGTGACGTTGGTGATCCCGCGCACGTGCTGCAGGATGGCCTTCACGGCCTTGCCCTTGGCCTCCAGCGTGTTCAGGTCGCCGCCGAACACCTTGACCGCCAGCGCGCTCTTCAGGCCGGTCTCGGCCTCGTCGACGGCGTCCTCGGCCGGCTGGGTGTAGTTGAAGATCACGCCCGGGAAGGCCGCGAGCTTCTTGTTGATGGCGGCGATCAGCTGCGGCTTGGTGTGGTAGGCGCCGCGCCATTCGCTGTAGGGCTTCAGGCCCACATAGAACTCGACGTTGAAAAAGCCCGTCGGGTCGGTGCCGTCGTCCGGGCGGCCGAGCTCGGAGCCGACGGTGGTGACCTCCGGGAACGAGCGCAGGATCTCGCGCACCTTCGGCGTCAGCTTGGCGGACTCGTCATAGCTGATGGTCGACGGCATGGTGGCACGCACCCAGAGTGCGCCTTCGTCGAGTTGCGGCATGAACTCCGCGCCGATCAGCGGCACGAGCAGCAGCGACAGGGCGAACAGGATCCCGCAGGCGGCGGTGACGCCCCAGCGGTGCTCCAGGCAGAAGTCGAGGCCCGAGACATAGCGGGCCTTCACCCACTCGAAGCCGGGGTTGTGGCGCTCTTTCACGCCATTGCGCATGAACCAGGCGCACAGCACTGGCAGCAGGATCAGGGTGGCGAACAGCGAGCCCACCAGGGCGAAGATCATGGTGTCGGCCATCGGCCGGAAGAGGGTCCCGGACGGTCCGGACAGGACATAGATCGGCAGGAAGCTGACCACGATCACCAGCACGGCGTAGAACAGCGGCCGGTCCACCTCCGAGGCCGCGTCGCGGATGATCTCGCCGACGTTGGCCCGCGTGCCTTTTCGAAGCGCGATCTGCCGGAAGATATTCTCCACCATCACCACCGCGGCATCGACCAATATGCCGAAGTCGATGGCCCCGATGGACAGCAGGTTGGCCGAGGCCTTCTGGATGTTCAGGCAGGTGAAGGCGAACAAGAGCGCCAGCGGAATGGTCGCCGCCACGATCAGCCCGGCGCGGAAATCGTAGAGGAAGAAGATCAGCACCACGATCACCAGCAGCATGCCGCGCAGCAGGTTGCCCTCGACGATGTGGGTGGTCAGCGTGATCAGGTCGACGCGGTCATAGAAGGGGACGATCTTCACGTCCTTGGGTAGGACCTGCTCGTTGAGCTGCTGGGTCTTGGCCTCGACGCGTTTGAGGACGTCCTGGGTCTTCTCGCCGGTGCGCAACAGGATCACGCCCTCGACGGCGTCGTCCTGCTTCTCGAAGCCGAATTCCCCGAGGCGAGGCGCGATGCCGATCTGGGCGCGGCCGACATCCTTGAGCAGGGTCGGCACGCCGTTGTGGACCGCCAGGACGACGTTGCCGATGTCCTCCACCGTGCTGATCCGGCCCAGGCCGCGGACGTAGTAGAACTGGCCGCCCTGCGAATAGAACCCGCCGCCGGCGTTGGAGTTGTTGGCCCCCAGCGCGGTCTCCGCCTGCTGGATCGAAAGGCCCGCGCCGGCCAGCTTCGCCGGATCGAACAGCACCTGGTACTGCATGGTCCCGCCGCCGAAACCGCTATCGTCGGCGACGCCGGGCACGGCCTTGAAGGCCGGCTGGATGACCCAGTCCTCGAAGGTCTTCAGTTCCATCGGCGAGCGGTCGGGGCTCTGCAGGACGTAGCGGTAGATCAGGCCGGAGGGCGAGGAGAGCGGCGAGACCGAGGGCGTGACGCCGGTCGGCAGGCCAAGGCCCTGCAGGTTGTTGAACACCTGCTGGCGGGCGAAATACCTATCGGTACCGTCGGCGAAGGTCAGGGTGACGTCGGAGAGGCCGTAGAGCGAGATCGAGCGCGTGCTGACGGTCTTCGGGATGCCGGTCAGGCCGATCTCGGTCGGCACGGTGATCAGCCGTTCCACCTCCTCGGCGGCGTGGCCCGGCCATTGGGTGATGACCTCGACCATCGGCGGCGACAGGTCCGGATAGGCGTCCACCGGCAGCCGCTGCAGCGACCAGACGCCGACGCCGATCAGCACGGCGGTCATCAGCAGGACCAGGAGCGGCTGGCGCAGCGCCGTGGCCACGACGCGGTTCATCACCGATGTGGAGGTCGGCGCTTCCGGCGCGTCCGGGGCCGAAGGAGGAGGCGCCTCGCTCACTGGTTCTGCATGAACTGGACGAAGACGGCGCCGTCGACGACCACCTTGTCGCCGGCGCTGAGGCCGGCCGGGACCTCGTACTGATCGCCGGTGGCGTAGCCGAGGGTCACGTGTTTGCGCGCGAAGCCGCCGCCGGGTTGGGCGACGTAGACGAACGGCAGGTTCTCATCGTCACGCAGCACGGCCGAGGCGGGGACCACGAGGCCGTTGGTGGCCGGGCGCGACTGGATCTTCACCCGCACGTACATCTGCTTCTTGAGCACGCCGCCGGGGTTGGCGACGACGACGCGGGCCAGGACCGCGCGGGTGTCGGGGTTCACCAGGGCGGCGATGTTGTCGACGGCGCCCGTCACGGCGGGGCCGACTCCGGTCTCGACGCTGGCCGGATCGCCGACGCCGATCGCGCCGATGTCCGAGCCCGCGATCTGCGCCATCACCCAGACCTTCGACAGGTTGGCGACGGTGAAGGCCGGCGTCGTTCCCGCCTGCAGGAGCTGGCCCGGCGTGATCAGCTTTTCGACCACGGTGCCAGCGATGGGGCTGCGGATCTTGCCCTCGATGCGCGGGGCGAGGCGGCCCGCCTGCACGTCCTTGATCGCCTGCGGATCGATGTTGAGGCCGACGAGGGCCTGCAGCGCCGCGTCGCGGTCGGCCTCGGCGTTGACGGCGTCGGTCTGGGCCTGCTGGGCCTCCCGCTGGGAGACGCCCTTGTGCGCGGCAAGGTCTTTGTCGGCGTCGGCGAGCTGGCGAAGCGTGCGCGCGGTGGCGAGCGCCTTGGCATAGGCGCTGAGTGCGGCGGCGTAGTCGGGCGAGTCCACGGTGGCGAGCGTATCGCCGGCCTTCACCACCTGGCCCGGCTGGACGAGCAGGCGCGACACCGGGCCGGAGATCGGCGACAGCACGCTGGTCGCCTGGTCGTTGTCGAAGTCGACCACACCACTGGCCTCGACGGTCTTGTGGAAGGCCGCGGGCGCGATTGTGTAGAGGCGGATGTGCTGCAGCTGGGCCGCGGTGAGCGTCACCAGGGTCGGCGTCGCCGAGGCGGACTGGGCGCTGTAGCTCGGCTTCGGCGAACAGCCGGCCAGGGCGGCGAGCGCCAGGCTGAGCGCGGCGGCGGCGAGCGCGGCCTTCTGCAAGGGCGGGCTAGTTGGCATTGGCATCCTTGGCGAGGTCGGGACGGCGCCACCAGCCGCCGCCGAGCGACTGGAAGAGGGCCGCGGTGTCGGCGAAACGGGCGGCCTGGGCCTGGACGAGCGCGATCCGCGCCTGCTGGTAGGCCTGCTGGGCGTTGAGCAGCGTAAGCCCGCTGGCGTAGCCGTCCTGCGCCTGGCGCCGGGTGAGGTCGAGGGTGACCTTGGCGGCGTCGAATGCGAGGGCGCCGGCTTTCAGGCCGTCGGCGTCCTGCTGGATGGCCGCCAGGCTGTCGGCGACGTTCTGGAAGGCCCCCAGCACGGTGCTACGATACTGCTGCGCGGCCTGCTCGTAGTTGGCCTTGGCCGCGCGTTCCTGGTGCAGCAGGGTCCCGCCTTCGAAGATCGGCGCGGTCGCCGCCGCGCCGAGGCTCCAGAAATTGGTGCCGGGCGTGAAGGCCTGGCTGAGCGCGATGGCGGTGTTGCCGGCCACGGCGGTCAGCTGGATGTTCGGGAAGCGGTTGGCCTCGGCGACGCCGACCTGGGCGCTGGCGGCGTGCAGGTTGGCCTCGGCCTGGCGCACGTCAGGCCGCTGTCGCACCAGCATGGACGGCAGGCTCACCGGGAGGTCCGTGGGCAGTTGCAGGCTGGCGAGGTCGATCCTGGCCAGGGCCGCCTCGCTGGGGAACCGGCCGGTCAGAGCGGCCAGCTGGTCGTGCTGTTGCGCGGCCTGTTTCAACAGCGGCGGCAGGCTGGCGGCGGCCTGGGCGAGCTGGGTTTCCTGGGCGGCGACGTCGATGCCGCTGGCGTAGCCCTTGTCGGCCTGAAATTTCAGGATCCCGACGCTCTGGGTCTCGATATCGATGAGCTGGCGGGTGGCGTCGATCTGGGCTTGCAAGGATGCATCCTGGATCGCGGCGACCACCACATTGCTGGTCAGCGTCAGGTGCGCGGCGATCATCTGGAAGCGGACCGACTGCTCCTGCGCCTTGGCCGACTCCACCGTGCGCCGGGTCAGGCCGAAGACGTCGAGGGCGTAGGAGACGCTCACCTGCGGCGTGAAGAGATTGAACTGGCTTGCATTGTCGGCCGGCGTCGGGGCGAGCGCGCCGGACTGCCGCTGGCGCGTGGCGGAATAGCCGGCGGAGACCTGCGGATAGTAGGCGCCCTTTTGCGAGAGCGTGGTCTCGTGCGCGGCGGTTAGGGCGGCCCGGGCGGCTTTCAGGTCCGGGTTCGCCGCCAGCGCCTGGGTGACCAGGTCGTTGATCGGCTGGGAATGGAAGAGCGTCCACCAGTCGCCGGCGATGTCGGCGCCGCTGGCGAAGGTCTGGGCCTGGCCCGCGACGCCGGGCGTCGAGGCGGTCGGGGCCAGCGGCTCGGCGGTGTAGCCGCGCACCGACGGGGGCGCCGGCGTCTTGAAATTGGGGCCCACGGCGCAGGCGCCGAGGCTGAGCGCGCCGAGCGCCGCCAGCAGCGGCGAGACGCGCCGTCGCCGAGGTTCGGCCGTAAGACGTTCCGCGGTGCGCATCGTGAGGGCGGGGCTTGGCTCGAAGGGCTCGGACAGGGGTATTTGCTCTCGGTAGCTGAGCCGTAGTTCCGCGTCTATGTTATAACATTACCTCCGGATGACACAGGGCCGAAGACCTGGCTGGGTGCCCCAGGATCGTGGCGCCAATCGGACGGGTTCGCGTCAGTCTGAAATGCTGGCGGCGGACGGGTCTTCGGCCTAGGTGAGGCGCGTTGGCGCAAAAGCCCAGGAGACCGCGCATGAGGGTGATCGACCGGGACGAGGTGGCGGCGCGGCTGACCTACGACATCTGCATTCCGCTGGTGCGCCGGGCGATGATCGCGCTGTCTCGGGGTGAGACGCGGCAGCTTCTGCGGCAGATCATCCAGCTGGGCGGCGGGCGGATGTTCGGGACCATGCCCGGCGCGCTGGGCGAGCGGGCGATGTTCGGCTGCAAGCTGGTCAGCGTCTTTCCGGAGAACTTCGCGAAAGGCGTGCAGTCGCACCAGGGCGTGGTCGTCCTGTTCGACGGCGAGAGCGGCGCGCCAGTCTGCGTCGTCCACGCCGGCGAGCTCACCGCCATCCGCACCGCCGCGGCCAGCGCCGTCGCCACGGATGCATTGGCGCGGCCCGACGCCACCCGGCTCGCTATACTGGGCTATGGCGAGCAGGCCCTGACCCACGCGCGGGCCATCTCCGAGGTGCGGCCGCTGAGTGACATCACCGTCTGGGGCCGCTCGTTCGAAAAGGCGCAGGCCTTCGCGGATGAGCTGGCCGCCGAGCTGGATCTGCCGGTCGCGGCCTTCGCGGACGTCCAGGACACGGTCGCCGAGGCCGACATCATCTGCACGGTCACCAGCGCCGCCGAGCCGATCCTCAAGGGCGCCTGGGTGAAGCCGGGAACGCACCTGAACCTGGTGGGCTCCAGCTTCGCGGGGCCGACGGAAGTCGACGACGACCTGGTCGTGCGTTCGCGATTCATCGCTGACTATCGCGAGGGCGTGCTGGCGCAGGGCGCGGAATTCCTGCGCGCCAAGCAGGCCGGCCTGATCGGCGACGACCATGTGGTGGGCGAGATCGGCCAGGTGCTGGACGGCGCCCTGCCGGGCCGCCAGTCGCCGGATCAGATCACCGTCTACAAGTCCCTCGGCCATGTGGTGCAGGACCTTGCCGCCGCCCAGGCGCTCTATGAAGCGAGCCCGGAGGCCCGCGGATAGGACGCGCGCTGACGAGGGCTGGCGCGACGCGCGCGCGGCGGGCAAGCTTCACCTAATGCCTCCTGACAGCCCCGCTCCGGATTCGCCGCCGCCCGCAGCCGCCGCCTGGTGGCGGATCATGGACCTGCGGATCGGCATCGTGCCGGCTCCGGTGGCGATCCTCGGCGCCGCGGTGGCCGCGGCCTTCGTGCGGCTGGGCGCGGCGCCGTCGGACATCCTGATGAACATCGTGGTGCTGGCGATCGGCGGCTTCGTCTGCGCCGAGATCGGCAAGCGCACGCCGGGCCTGAAGAACCTCGGCCTCGCGGCGATCCTGGCAACCTTCCTGCCGTCCTATCTGGTCTACGCCCACCTGCTGCCGAAGGACCTGGTCAAGTCGATCTCGGCCTTCACCGACAACTCCAACTTCCTCTACCTGTTCATCGCCGCGATCATCGTGGGCTCGATCCTGGGCATGGATCGCCGCGTGCTGATCTCGGGCTTCCTGAAGATCTTCGTGCCCCTCGCGGCGGGATCGGTCGTCGCCACCGCCGTCGGCTGCGCCGTGGGGACGGCGCTCGGCCTCGGCCTGCAGCACACCTTCTTCAAGGTGGTGGCGCCGATCATGGCCGGCGGGGTCGGCGAGGGCGCGATCCCGCTCACCATCGGCTACGCCCAGTTCAGCCACCAGCCGCAGGGCGAGCTGTTCGCCGAGGTGCTGCCGGCGGTGATGCTGGGCAGCCTGACGGCGATCCTGTTCGCCGGCGTCCTGAACGCGGCGGGCAAGCGCTGGCCCAGCCTGACCGGCGAGGGCCGCCTGCAGCCTGGCGAAGTCGATGACGAACCCTTCGCCAGTCCAGAGGCGCCGCGCGCGCCGGTGAGCGCCGTCGACGTCGGCGCGGCGCTGGTGATGGCGGTGACGCTGTACCTCGTCGGCGCCCTGACCCAGAAGCTCTGGAACTGGCCGGGGCCGGTGGTGATGCTGGCGCTTGCGGTCGCGATGAAGTTCGGCCGGGTGGCGTCGCCGCGACTGGAGCGGGGCGCCTTCGCCAATTTCCAGTTCTTCTCGACGGCGGTCACCTACCCGCTGCTGTTCGCTATCGGGGTGGCCAAGACGCCTTGGGAGAAGCTGCTCGGCGCCTTCAACCTGCCGACGCTGACCACCATCGTCGTCACGGTCGCAACCTTGATGGGGACCGGCTTCGCCGTCGCCCGCTGGGTGAAGCTCTATCCGATCGACGCGGCGATCGTCACCGCCTGCCATTCCGGCCAGGGCGGCACCGGTGACGTGGCGATCCTCACCGCCGGCAACCGCATGCAGCTGATGCCCTTCGCCCAGATCGCCACGCGCATCGGCGGGGCGATCATGGTCACCCTGACCCTGATCGCGTTCGCCCGGTTGGGCGGCGGCTAGTTGGCGGCCTTGGCGATGTAGGCGTCCAGCGCCTGGCGGGCTTCGGCCTTGCAGCCGGCCTGATCGGCGAGCCTCAGGATCTGATCCAGCGTGGTGGCGCTCTCCGCCGGCGGGCAGAAGCCGCCGCGGCGCGCCCCGAAGGTCCGGCCTTGCGGCGGCGGTTCGAGAAGGGCTTTCAGGCTGTCGAACTTGGCGCTGTCGTTGGCGGCTAGCTTGGCGCCGGGCAGGGTGACGCCGCCGGGGCCGGCCTGCAGGGTGGTGACCTCGCCGGAGGCGCGCATGACGGTGAGCGTCTTGCCGGCGGCGACGGCCACCCGCATGCCGGCGTCCAGCGCCATGCCGCGCTTGACGCCCGGATCCGTGGAATTGACGACGATATAGTCGCTGGCGGCGGCCGCCCCGGCGACGCCGGAGGCGAGAAGAACGCCAAGGAGAAGGCGACGCATTCGAAACCTCATGTGCAACCACCGCCCCCAGGCGGTGAGGTTTGTCCTGATTGGGTACCACAAGGTACGGGCGCCCGCAGCGTTTAGCTGCAGGTAAGGTTACGACCGATCGCCACCCTCTAGGGAAATCGCACCACGCCGTACTTGGCGAGCCACACCAGGCCGCGCTCCAGGAACGGACGCCGATCCGGCGGAAATTTCGCCAGCAGGGCCTCGACGGCGGCGAGCCGATCCTGCGACAGGGCGCCGATCAGCGCCTCGGTCTCCGGCAGGGTGGGGAGGCGGCCTTCGGCGCCGCGCACCGACGGCGCGGCCATGATCGCAGCCAGTTCCTGAGGCGCGAAGGCGCGGGTCAGCTGCACCGTATCGGTGTGGACCAGCGTATGGCTGGGATAGGCGGCGAACATCCGGAAGGGATCGAGCCCCCAGGGGCTTTCCGCGCCCTGGCCCGGGCGCTGGACCGGCGCGGCCTTGCGGCGGCGTTCCAGCTCTGCCCACAGCGCCTGATATTGCGGGATCACCGCGCGCCAGTCGAGGAGTGTCCGCGCGCGCTCGGCGGCGGCCTTACCCATCCGCGCGCGCAGGTCCGGGTTGGAGAACAGCGCCGCCAGGGCCTGGGCGGCCTGCTCCACGTCGACGGCGGTGAACTGCCACTGGGCGGTGACATAGTCCGCATAGCCGCCCATGCCGTGGGCGTAGCGGTAGGCCAGGTCGGCGCCCAGGCCCGGCCGCGGCGCCGTGGTGCGGATCAGGAAGCCATCGGTCTGATGCCGCAGCGTGGAACGGTAGCCGTCCCAGTCGGAGACCACGCAGGGCAGGGCCGCGGCCATGGCCTCCGGCACGGTCAGGCCGAAGCTTTCCTGCACATTGTCGGAGAAGGACACGAACACATCGGCCGCCGACCAGATCGGCCCGTGGGCGTCGGGCGCCGCCTCGCCGACAAACCGCAGCTGCACGTCTGGGCAGAAGGCCGCCGCCGCCTCGCGGAACGCCTGGTCCTCCGTGGCCTCGCGCGCGCCGCCGTAGAGGATCCAGTAGACCGGCTGGCCGGTCCGCTGCGCCGCCTGCTGCAGGGCCAGGCCCATCGGCGCAGGGTTCATCTTGGTGGCGACGCTGAAGCGGCCAAAGTAAAGGGCTGCCACGGCGTCCTGGGGCACGTCGAGCGCTTCGCGCCAGCGTCGCCGCGCGTCGGGATCGAAGGTGTAGTCCTCGGCGTGCACGCCCAGCGGGATGGTGATCAGCTGGGCGGCGGGCATGCGGGTGACCCCGAAACGTCCGTGCAGGTAGTCGGCGACGGCCTCGAGCTGGGTCTGCACGGCCTTCTGCACCGCCGGTGAGGTGCAGACCAGCGCGTCCCAGGACTCCACCGGACCGATCAGCAGGCCGGCGATCTCGCCCATGACGTAGGTCTCGGCGAGGGTGTGCGTGATGCCGGTCAGCGAGTAGGCGCCGGCGCTGCGCCCAGGCCTCGCGCTGGAGCTCCGGGCTCGGAATGTGCGCGGCGCCGGGCGCCGCCAGACCCGCGCGATCCCCCGCTTCGATCCAGGCGATCGGCGACTTCGGCGGCCCCAGCCGGTCGAGCAGGGCCTGCAGGTCCTCCCGCGGCGCATCCTGGCTGTTCCAGAGGTAGATCCGCTCGACATCGGCGTGGCGCAGGAAGCCGCGGAGGAACCCTTCGCCGGCGGAATTGCGGCCCATAGGGCGCGCCAGAGCGGCGGCGTCATAAGGCTCGCGATCGAAGCGGATCGCGGCGTTGCCGGGGCTGGGCGCGGCGATGGCGCTAGTTCGCGCCGGCCGCGGCCGGGCCGGAGGTCGGCATCGCGCGGGCCCCGTCGCCGACGATGGTGAAGGGCGCCCAGAAATAGGGATGGGCCCACTCGGCGCTCTGCTGCAGGCTGCGCTGCGCCTGCTGCAGGGCCTCGGCCTCGCTGGCGGCCGACGCCGAGAAGAGGCCGGTCATCAGCCGCACCGTGGCCGCGGAGTCCACAGACCAGTGGGAGACCACCAGGGCCCGGCCGCCGGCGTAGATCACCGCCCGCGTCAGGCCACCCAGGGCCTCGCCGCCGCCTTGCAGGCCGGTGAGGTCGGAGGCCTCCGAGCCCGCGCCGCCGGTGTCGCAGGCCGACAGGACCACCAGGTCGGCGTCGAGCTTCAGGTCGAGGATCTCACTGGCGTCCAGCAGGCCGTCGCTGTCCTCGGCCGCGCCCACCGAGGTCACCAGCGCCGGCTCCGGCAGGCAGGCCGAGGGCTGCGGCAAAAGGCCGTGGGTGGCGAAGTAGAGCACCTTGAAGTCGCCCAGGTCGCCGCGGGTCTTCACCGCGTCGTCGGTGAAGGCCTTGCCGATCAGCAGGTCCTCGCCGGACGCGCCCTTGAAGCTTGCGCCCACCTTGCGGACCTCGTCGGCGGTGTCGGGCAGTTCGGGCAGGCGCAGCAGGGCCTGGCGGGTGCCCTCGCAGATGTTGGCGCCGGTGGCGGCGTTGACCGCGCCGGAGCGCCTCAGCACCGAGGCGTAGGCCCGCGGCTCGGACTTGGCGCTCGCCGGGTCGGCGAAGGCCAGGAAGCTCTGTTTGGCGCGCGAGGGGCTGAACGCCCGCGACTGCATGAAGCTGGGCGCCGACAGCACCAGAGAGGAGTCCAGCTTCGCGCCCAGCCAGGCGACCTTGCGGTAGTCGGGGTCCTTGCCGGCCGCGACGCCGGCCAGCAGAGGCGTCGGATCCTCGGTCACCAGGGTCCCGACCGGCAGCGAGATCAGCGCGCCGTCCGGCTCATAGATCAGGTGCCTGGCCGCCAGGATTTCGGTTTTCACCGGCCCGGCGAGCTTCTGGAAAAGGGCGTAGGCGCGGGCCACGTCGAAGGCCGGCAGCCCATCCTCGGCCTCGAAGGGCGAGCGGATGGCGCGCACCGCCGAGGCGGCCTGTTCGCGCGACAGGTCGAAGCGATAGGGCTTGGCGGCGGTCTGCGAGACCAGGATGCCGTAGCCGCGGCCGCCCAGCAGGACGATCTTCAGATAGACCTCGTCCTTGTGCAGGGCCTTCTGCAGGTCGGGCAGGTTGGCGGTGGCGGCGACCAGCTGGGCGTAGCGCGGATTGGCCGCCAGCAGCTGGGCCTCAAGCGTGTCGGACTGTTGCTGGAGGGTCTTCAGCTGGGCGTCGAGGCCGGCCTTGGCTTCGCCGGCGTAGGCGTTCTGCGCCTGGGCGTTGGCGACCCGGGCCTCGGTGGCGCGCAGCTCGCGCTTGGTGTCGTCGAGCGCCCGAACCAGGCCGGTGATCGCCCCGTCGCCGGAGGCGACCCGCGCGGCCAGCTTGGAGACCGTCTGGGCGGTGGCATTGGAAATCACGCTTTCGGCGGCGGAGAAGTAGCGGCCGCGATAGTCGTCGGCCTTGGCCGGATCGCTGGCGATCCTGGCGAGTAGCAGATCGAAATAGGGCGCGGCGTCATCGGCCGAGGCGCCCAGCGAGCCGCGCTGGTCCTGGAACAGGGTGAAGGCGCGGCCGAAGCTGACCAGGGCCGCATCGTCGCGGCCGGCGGCCATCTGGGCGCGGCCGAGCTGCAGCAGCAGGCCGCCCTCGGTCGCGGTGCCCGCGTGGCGCGCGCGCAGGATCTGGATGGACGCCGTGAGGCGGTCCGCCGCCTGGCCGGGCTGGCCGGCGGCCATGTCCAGATCGGCGAAATCGGCCTCGACGCGCGAGCGCAGCAGGACGTTCAGCGCCCCGGTCGCCTCGCTGGCGGTCAGCGCGCGGCCGGCCTGGGCCAGGGCCTCGCGCGCCCCGGCGGCGTCGCCCTGGGCGGCGAGACTGGAGCCGATCACCTCCCAGGCCTGGGCGTCCTGCACGAGCAGGACATCGGACATCGAGATCGCGTTGGCGCCCATCAGGTCGCCGCGACCCCCGCGGCTGTTGAGGGCGTGCGACAGCTCCGCGCCGATCGCCACCTCGCCGGTGGACACTGCCGTGACCGTCGGGCCTTTCTCGGTCAGGCCGCGGGCGATGCGCGCCTGCTGACGCGCCTGCAGGGCCGCGCGGGCGGCCTGGACGGCCTCGGGGAATTTGCCCTGGTTGCGCAGGTGGAGCGCCCGGTAGCCCAGGGCTTGCGCGGCCAGCACAGGGTCGTTGGCGCGCGCCACCTGGGCGTCGGCCAGCGCGAATTCGCGGGTCGCCTCGGCGAAGCGGCCATTGTTGGAGATGTTGAGCGCCAGGTTCAGCCTCGCCTCGCCCTGCTCGTGCGGCGGGGCGTTGCGGCCTCGCGCGTCCGCGGCCAGGGCCTGGAAATCGGTCTCGGCCTGGTCGAAGCGCCATTCGTTGTTCTGGACATAGGCGCGGGCGCTCAGCCGCGCCGGGTCGGCCGCCGCCGCGGCCTGGGCGCGGGCGAGGCCGCCGGACGTCCCGCCGAAGTCGGCGGCGATCTCGGCGCTGGCGGCGGAGACCTGCACCTCGGAGGCCGGCGGCGGCTTGGCGGCGCCGGCCACGATCCTGAGGCCGGTTTCCAGCACGTCGGCGATCTGGCTCGCGCCCTCCGCGGCGAACACCGTCTGGCCGTGCTTGGCGCCGTAGCTGAGATAGGTCGCGTTGCTGCCGGCGGCGTGGCAGGCGCGGCGGTTGACCCAGCCCAGGCCGGCCAGGCTCTCAGCCTTGGGCTCGGCGCAGGCCGCGCGCTTGGCCAGCGCCTGGCTCCAGGCGGTCCCGGCGGCGGTGTCGGGCAGGATGTAGAGCCGGCCGAGGCTCACGTCCCAGCCGCGGCAATGGATGTTCCAGCCGCGCCGGCCCTGCGCCTGCACCACCGGGTCGTCGTAGTCGCGTATGGCCTCGCACACCGCGCCACTGGTGGCGCTGCGGCCAAGCGGGATCAGGTCCGCCCGCGTCTGGGCGTGGGGCGCGCCGGCCGGACCCAGCAGGAGGGCCGCCCCGCTCAGCGCCGCCAGGAACCGGGCGCCGCTCATGGCTTGGCCTCCGGCTTCTTGTCCGGCGCCGGCGTGCGCTTGCGCCAGATCTCTTCGCTGCCGGCGCCGGTGACCACCGGCTCGGCCAGCACGGCTTCGGCGTCAGGCGGCGCGTTTGAGAGCAGCGGCGGTCCGCTGTTACGGCCGCCCGCGCCGCGCGCCGCGGCGCTTTCGGCGTCGTCGCCTAGCAGGTCGCCCTCGGTGGAGACGTTCAGGTTCGGCGTGTCCTGCTGCAGGTTGGCGGTGAGGTCGGAGGCCGCCGAGCACTGGTTGGTGCCGAACGTGCAGCTGTTGAACCGATAGACCGAGCCGGCGGGCGCCGTGGTCGGGTTGCCGGCGCTGTCGAGGATCGCCACCGACAAGATGCCGCCGGCCGGGAAGCTGGACACGATGCTGCCGCCGGGGCCCAGCAGCGAGCCGTAGAGATCGACCAGCTGCGGCGGATCGAGGATCAGGTTGGGGTTGCTCTTGCCGGTGAGGAACAGGCCGATCGACCGGTCGGCCGTGGTGGCGGTGTTCTGCGAGACCGCCCGGCCTGGCGCCGACAGCTCCAGGTCGCCCGCCGCCACCAGCACGCGGTTCTGCTCGGCGGTGATCGGGGCCACGCCCGCGGGCCGGTTCTTGCCGATCTCGATGTCGGCGATGGAGGCCTGCTGGATGAGGCCGATGAAGCGCTGGGAGCCGATGACGATGTCCTGGGCCGCGAACAGCCGGACGTGGTCGAACGCGCGGACGTTGGAATAGACGTCGTTCGCGAAATTCGCCGCCCCGATCGTGCCGCTGACCAGCACCGAGGTCGGCCGCCAGACGGTGTTCGTGGGGGCGCCGATCTGGATCATCCCGCCGGATGCGCTCGGCGCCATCACGCCCTGGATCAGGGCGTTGTGGCCGCCGCCGACCAGGAAGTTCACCTGCGGCGTGGCGGCCGGATTGACGTCGAGCTGCAGCACGGTGAGGTCGCCGCGCGCGGTCCCGGCCGCCGCGCCGGCGTAGAGGCTGACCTGGCCGGTGGCGCGGATGCGTCCGAACTCGGCGTTGTCGAGCCACAGGCCCGACGCCGGCGTACCGTCCGCGGCCGACCCGCCGACCCGCAGAGCCCCGCTGGCCGACTCCACCTGCACGTTGGCCGCGGTGACCGCGCCGCCGAGCGCCAGGTCGTTGGCGATGATGTCGACGGTCCCGGGTCCGCTCACGCCCTTCAGGCTGGCCACGCCGCCGACGTTGAGCGTGATGTTGCGCCCGGCCGTCAGGTCGCCGCCCGCGGTGAAGTCGCCCGGCGTGGTGATCGAAAGGTCGCGGCCAACGGCCCCCAACTGCTGGCCCAGCGAGAAGCTGGAACCTTGGAGCGTGAGGTCGCGACCGGAGGTGAAGCTGACCACCTGCACGCCGCCGCCCGTCGCCTTTAGCGTCAGGTCTTGCCCGGCGACCAGCGCGCCGGCAGTGACTGTGCGGCCGGTGAGCGCGATCGAGCCGGATGTGGCGGTGATATTGCCTACCGTCAGCGCGCCGCTGGCGCCGATGGTGAGGTTGCGGGCGGCGACCAGCGGACTGGCGCTGGAGAAGTCGCCAGCGGTGGTCATCAGGGTGACGTCGCGGCCGGCCTGGACGGCGCTGAAGTTCACCGTCGGGGCGCTGAGCGTCGCGTCGCGCTGGGCGCTGACGGTCAGGGCGCCGGACAGGGCGGTAGCCACCTGCACGATGGCGTCCTGGCCCGCGACGACGCTGACGGCGGTGGCGCCGCTGACCGACCCGGTCTGCTGGCCGAGCACGGCGTTGCCGTCCAGCGACGACACCGAGACCACGCGGCCGTTGTTCGCGGCGTCCGGGCTGCCGGCGATGACCAGTCCGACGGCGTCCGGTCCGGAACCCGTCAGGATGGCGTTGGTCAGGGTCGCATTGCCGCCGCTGGCCAGCAGATAGACGTCGTCGCCCGCCTGCGCCGTGCCGACCGTGGCCGAACCGCCCGACGAGGAGACATAGATGTCGCCGCCGCTGACCGCCGTGCCGACGTTGATCGTCCCGCCGCGCACCAGGACCTCCGGGGCGCTGATCGTGCCGACGGTGAGGGTTCCGGCCTGGACGTCGGCGGCCGCGCCGGCGGTGACGCTGGTCAGGTTCGCCGACGCCAGATCGACGATCACGCTGCCGCCTGCGATCAGGGTGATCGAGCCGCCCGAAGCCGCGCCGGACCCGCTGCCCAGGGCGAGGTCGGCGGCGGCTTGCACGTTCAGCGTCTGGCCCGTTCCGCCGCTGAGGCTCAGGCTGTCGATGGCGACGTTGTTGCTCGACGTGATCTGGCCGTTGCCGCTCAGCGCCAGCGAACCGGCGTTCACGTCGCCGGCCTCGCTCCTGAGGGTCAGGGTGCGGCCCACCGCGAGCGAATTGGCCTGGACCGACTGCCCGTCGAGGGACACATCGCGCGCGCCCGTGGCCGAGCCCAGGGCGATCATCTGGGTGGCGACCAGGTTCACATCGCGCCCGGCGGTGAGGTTCGACAGCAGGCTCGGGTCCGTGGCGTCCGCGAGCAGCAGCGTGGCGGTGTGGGTCAGCTGCGTCTCGGATCGGCCAAGCGCGCCGGGGAGCGCCACTTCGCAGCCGTTGCTGGTGATGGGGCACCCGGGGCCCGGGATCACCGGCACGGTGATCGGCGCCGGCGGCAGGCGCGTGAAGGGCTGGCCGAACACTTGGCCGAGGGTCGCCAGGCGGATGTCGCGCACGGCCGACATGGTCCCCAGGTAGAAGTCGGTGTCGCTGCCGCCGACCGTGGGGCCGATCGCGCGCGCGGCGATGCCGCCGCCGCCCGACAGGATGATGTCGCCGCCGTCGGTCGTGGCGGCGTTCGCGGTGACCATGCCCTCGAGGTTGATCACCGCGCTGGCGGCGCTGGTGCGGCTGACGGCGGCCACGAAGACCGAGTTGGCGGTGGTGGTGTTCTGCAGGTCGAGCGCGATGGCCGCGCCGCTGCCGGCATCGCTGCTCGGGACCAGGAAGTCGACCAGGTCCAGGTCGCCCTGCACGGTCTGCGTCAGGTGCAGCTGGTAGCCGGTGGTCGCCCCATAGAGCACGCTGGAGCCGTTCGCGCCGGTCACCGCGGTGTTGGCGGCGGTGACCACGCTCGGGGCGATCAGGGCGACGAGGCCGCCATGGCCGTTGATCGACGAGCCGGTCTGCATGACCACGCTGGGCTGGGCGATCACCTCCGTGCCCGGGAAATTGAAGGTCAGGTTGTTGGGGTCAAGGAAGCCGGCCAGGTCCGGCGTCGCTGCGCTGACCAGGATGCCGCCGGCGTCGACCTGCGCGCCGGAACCGAAGATCATCCCATTCTTCGAGGCGAACCAGATGTTGCCGCCGAAGCTTCCGCCCACCTGGCCGACGATATTGCCCGACACCGTCGGGGTGTCGGTGCTGTTGATGCGGTTAAGGACGATCCAGTTGCGGGAGTCGAAGGTGTATTTGACCGTCTCGCCGCCGGCGACGTTGTAGCTCGCCCAGTCGATGACCGTGCGCGGGCCATGCAGGGTGACGTCGAGTTCGCTGGGACCGGTGACGATATTGGGCTGGCCGCCGCCGGCGTTGACCTGCGGGCTGCCGCCGAGCGAGGGCAGGGCGACCGCGGGCGTGGTGAGGGCTGCGAAGCCCAGCAGGGCGCCGCAAAGGGCGGTTTGCGCCAGGAGGTCGCGGCGACCCCGGCGGGGCGGTCGATGAGCGGCTGAGGAGGTCATGGTCACGTCTCCCGCTCTACAAGAAGCTGGCCGTGAGATTGATCAGCAGCCGCGGCGACGGCCGCGCACCGCCGGCGACGATGGCGTCGATCGGCTGGGCATAGGTGATCTCGAGATTGGCGCGGTTGGCCAGCCGCATCGTCACCCCTGCGCCGAAGGACCGCAGGGAGCGGCTGGAGATCAGACCGGTGCGCGCGGCGTCGTTGTTGCGCACCGAACCCACATCGAAAAAGGCGTAGGGCGACAGCATGATCGTCGGGCTGACCTGGATGGGCGCGTAGCGCAGGTCGAAGGCGGCGCCCGCGCCGGAGTCCCCCAGCACCACGGCCGGGTCGTAGCCGCGCCCGACGCTGAGATCGCCCAGGGAGATCTGCTCATAGGGCATCAGCGGCCTGTCGGCGTACTGCGCCTGGACATGGACCTCGCCGCTGATCGGGCCGAACAGCGGCGCGCCGACGCCGCCGTTGGCGCGGACCAGCCAGGCGTCGGGAACCGCGAAGCCATGGGTCAGGAGGGCTGAGCCTTCCTCGCTGGCGCCCAGGCCGGCGAGGCCCTTGCGGACGGTGAGCGCACCGGTCATGCCAACAGGCCGGTCGAAGGCGTAGACCCTCAGGTCGCCGTCCAGCCGGCCATAGAGGACGCGAGCCCTGTCCTGGGTGAGCTTGCCGCCGCCGCCCCCGAGGTCGGTTTCCTGGTTCACCAGGTCGATGCCACCCGCCAGGTTCAGGTTGGTCCGCCGGCGGCGGATCAGCGGGTAGGCGACCTCCAGATTGCCCACCACCGAGGTGGTCTTCAGGTCCAACGGCTTCAGCACGTCGCCGGGTCGGCTCTCGCCGTAGACGGCCGATCCGCGCACGATCAGGCCATCGCCGCCGATGCGGGCCGCCTCGAGGATCTGCACGACCCACTGCTCGTTGGAATCCAGGGTGTGGAAGGCCACCAGGCTGGTGTCTTCGCCGAACGGGGTCAGGCTGCGGGCGTCGCCGCGCAGCAGGCCGCCCCAGCGGCCAACGGTCTTGGAGCCGAGGTTCTGGGCGTTGCCGACGGCGCTGAAGGTCGTCCGCGCCACCGTGACGTCGATGTCCACCGCGCCGCGCTCGCCGCTGACGGACGGCTTCACCGCCGCGCGCACCCGCACGCCGGGGATGTCGGAGGCCAGGAGGAGATAGCGCTGCGCCTTGCGCATATCGAACGGCTTCATGCCGCGCAGCTTCTCGACGTAGCGCTCGACGGCCGCCTGGGCCGGGCCGATGTCGCCGCGCACCCGCACATTGACCACGTGGGCCTCGATCACGTCGAGGACCAGCGCCCCGCCGGTGATCCGCTGTTCGGGAATCTCGACCCGGGCCAGGACGCCGCGGTCGAACAGCGCCCGCGCCGCGCGGTCGCGGATTTCGCAGATCACGCCCACCTTCTGCGGCTTGCCGACGAACTCGCGATAGGCCGGGCCGAAGTCCTCCGCCGTCAGCGCCGTCGCGCCGCGGAAGCTCACCGAGGCCAGGTTCACCTCGATCGGCGAGTCGGCCAGCGGGCAGGGGCCGGGCGGCTCAGGAGAGAAGACATCGGAATCCCGCGGCTGCAGGCGCGGCACGCGCGCGGCGGGATTCAGTTCCGGCGCGGAGACACCGGCCTGGGCTGCGGTCGCTGGCGTCACGGCGCCTGGCGTGGCCTGGGCCCATGCATGACCCGCCGTCGCCAACGCGGTCGTCGCAAATGCCAACACCGCGCGGGCTCTAAGGCTTGCGCGAGGCGCCCCCATGCGCAGCCTCTCCCGAATCCGACTAGTTTTTATTGCTTCGGATAACCGATTTTAGCAATGGTTTTCTTGGGTAAACAAGAACTTCGCGTCTCAGTTGAATGCAAACTTACACCGTCTATTGAGCCCTTCATGGTCCGCGCCAATACTGCTACCTAAGGCTCGTGTGGGGGTCTAAGACTCCCGGCTGGGGCATCGTTGGAGCGCCAATGGGGCGGGGACGCGCAACCGGGGTGATGGGCCTGCTGGCGGCCGCGCTGGCGGTCGCCGTGGCGATGGCGGCGACGCACGCCGCCCGAGCCCAGTCCGAACCGCCGGTCGGCGGCCGCGTCGGGGTCCATGAGGGCGTCGCCTCCTGCGGCGGGTCCACCTGTCACAGCCGGCCCGTGGCCAGCGGCCTGACCGTGCGCCAGAACGAACTGATCACCTGGCAGGACCCGCACAGCGAGGCCGGCGCCCACAGCCGGGCCTGGAAGGTGCTGACCCAGCCGCGCGCCGAGGCGATCACCGCCAAGCTGGGCCTGGGTCCGGCCGAGCGGGCCGTGGCCTGCCTGGGCTGCCACTCCGATCCCGCGCCGGCCGGTCAGCGCGGGGCCCGCTTCCAGGTTTCCGACGGCGTCGGCTGCGAGGCCTGCCACGGCGGCTCCGGCGGCTGGATCGCGAGCCACTATGCGCTGGGCGCCACCCACGTCGCCAATGTCAGCCGCGGCATGCTGGCGCTCGACGAGCCCAAGGTTCGCGCCGCACGCTGCCTCGACTGCCACTTCGGCGGCTCCGGCCCCAATCAGTTCGTCACCCACCAGATCATGGCCGCCGGCCATCCGCAGATCTCCTTCGAGCTGGACCTGTTCACCAGCCTGCAGAAGCACCACGACGTCGACGCCGACTACCTGGCCCGCCACAAGGTCGCCGCGGGCGGGGTGAAGACCTGGGCGGTGGGGCAGGCCATGGCGGTGAACCGGGCGCTGACCCTCTACGGGCCGAAGACCCCAGGGGGAGCTTTCCCCGAGTTCGTGTTCTTCGACTGCCAGAGCTGCCACCGGACCTTCTCTAGCGATCCCAAGTGGCGCCCGGTCGCCGAGCCCAATCCCGGCCGGCCGATTCCGGTGGGAACGCCGCCGTTCAACGACGAGAACATGATCATGCTGTCGGCCGCGGCGAAGGTGGCCGCCCCGGCGCTCTCCGCGCGGTTCGAGGGCGAGACGAAGAGCTTCCATCAGGCCCTGGCCCAGAACGGCGCGGTCGCCGCGTCGCAGGCGGCCAGGCTGGCGGCGACCAGCCACGAACTGGCCGACGTTTTCGCCGCCCGCAGCTTCAGCCGCGCAGATACCCTGGCGATCTTCGAAGCCGTGCTGAGCGGCGACACCGTCAGGCGCTACACCGACTTCGCCGGCGTCACCCAGGCGGTGATGGCCGCCGACACCCTGCTGAGCTCGCTGGTGGCCGAGGGCGCGATCGACCGCGCGCAGGCCGCCCGCGTGCGGCCCGATATCGACCGCGCCTCGCAGGCCGTGCGCGATCCCAACGCTTTCCATGCCGCCGAGGCGCGCGCCGCCCTGCAGCAGGCGGCCGAGAAGGTGAGGGGTCTGAAATGAGGCGCGGACCCTTCGGAACGGCGCTGGCTATCGCCGCGGCCCTGGCGCTGGCGGCCTGTGGCGGCGGAGGCGGCGGGTCAAGCACGACCACCACCACCACGCCGCCTCCGACGCCGCCGACGAACCCATACACGGCGCCCGGGACTGATTCCCTCACCACCGCCGATGTCCAGCAGGTGATCGCCCAGGCCGTGGCCGAGGCGAAGGCGCGGGGCACGCCGGCGGTGATCGCCGTCACCGACCGGGTCGGCAATGTGCTGGCCGTCTACACCATGACCGGCGCCCGGGCGACGGCGACCCTGCGGGCCGGGCCGGGCGGCAATCTGGACGCCCAGGGCGTGGTTGCGCCGGCCGCCGCAGCCGCCATCGCCAAGGCGATCACCGGCGCCTACCTCTCCTCCGCCGGCCAGGCCTTCTCGACGCGCACGGCCAGCATGATCGTGCAGCAGAATTTCCCGCCGAGCCCGGCCGCCGTCGGCCTGCCCGGCGGGCCGTTGTTCGGCGTGCAGTTCTCCTCGCTGCCCTGCTCCGATCTGACCGCGCGGTTCAACGCCGCCGGTGGGACCGGCGCCTTCATCGGGCCCAAGCGCTCGCCCCTGGGCCTGGCGGCCGATCCAGGCGGCTTCCCGCTCTATAAGAACGGCACCCTGGTGGGCGGCGTGGGCGTGATGTCCGACGGCGACTACGGCTTCGATCCCGACATCTCCAACATCGACAACGACGACGAGGAGAACGTCGCCCTGGCCGCCACCAATGGCTTCGCGCCGCCCGCGACGATCACCGCCGACAAGGTGGCGCTGGCCGGCACGACGCTGCGCTACAGCGACGCCACCACAGCCACTCTGAAGGTCAGCCCGACCCTGGCGACGCCGTTCGCGAACCTGCCCGCCGGGACCGGATCGCTGACGCCGGTCACCGGCTACTACGCCGGCGGCGGCGTGCTGGCCGGCCAGGTCTATGGCCAGGAAGGCTCCGGCGTGCGGGCGGCGACGACCGCGGAGTTCTCGCAGCCCGGCGGCTTCATCCTGACCAATGGCGCAGGCCAGAACCGCTATCCGCCGCGGGCCGGCACCGACGCGGCCGACGTATCCGCCCCGCTGACCGCCGCCGAGGTGACCGCGCTCCTGGAAGAGGCGTTCAAGGTGATGGCGCACGCGCGCGGCGCGATCCGCCAGCCCTCCGACAGCACCGCACAGATGTCGATCGCGGTGGTCGACACCCACGGCGCGATCCTGGGCGTGGTGCGCGCGCCGGACGCCTCGGTGTTCGGCACGGACGTGTCGGTGCAGAAGGCGCGCTCGGTCACCTTCCTGTCCGGTGCGACGGCCGCCTCGGACCTGTCCGGCGATCCCAGCTCCGATGTCCGCGGCTTCGTGCAGAAGGTGCGCGACTTCTTCCCCGACCAGACGGCGCTGACCGGCAAGACCGCCTTCGGCGCGCGTTCGATCGGCAACCTGGCGCGGCCGCAGTTCCCGGACGGTCAGGTGGGACGGCCGAACGGGCCCCTGTCGCGGCCGATCACGCAGTGGAGCATCTTCTCGACCGGCCTGCAGTCGGCGCTGGTGATCACCAACATCGGCCAGCACCTGGGCTTCGTGACCGGGGCCAACCCTACCGACACCGCGCCGCGCTGCACCTTCCTGCCCGACGCAGCGGCCGGACAGAATCGCCTGCAGAACGGTTTGCAGATCTTTCCGGGCGGCGTGCCGATTTATCGTAACGGAAAGCTGATCGGCGGCATCGGCGTCTCCGGCGATGGCATCGACCAGGACGACATGGTCGCTTTCCTGGGCCTTTTCAACGCCTCAAGCCGTGTGGGCATAGGCGAGGCGGACCCTTCGATCCGGGCAGACCAGCTCCTGGTAGGCCCCGCGCCGGCGCAACGACTTCTTTACGTTAACTGTCCGTTTGCACCGTTCTTGGACACCTCGGACCAGAACGTCTGTCAGGGAAAATAGGGAATGCGGGGCGGCCTGCTCCTTGCGCTCCTGCTCACCACGATCCCGCTCGCCGAGCGGGCGAGGGCGGCTGATCTGATCGGCGACCTGCTGATGTCCGCCAGCGCCGCGTCTTTGGACCCCATCGCCGACGCGCTGGACGCCACGCCGCAAGCGCCCGCGGACGCGCCGCAAGAGCAACCTCGCCGCCGCCCGGGCCGTCCGCAGGACCTGCCGCCCGCCGAGGCGCCGCAGCAGAACAAAGGGGCGATCAACGCTCCGCCGCCCGACGCCTTCCCCACCGATCAGGTCCCGATCCCCGACCGCTGGCGGCTGATCGAGGCCGTGGGCGTCCACTCCCGCTGGTTCGACCCCTACAACCAGAACACCATCAAGGGCGACCGGCCGACCTGGGGAACGCAGGACTGGTTCTTCACCCTGACCGGCATCTCCGACACGATCCTCGAGCCGCGCAGCTTCCCGCTGCCGGTCGGCTCGCAGACCTCGACGCGCCCGGGCAGCAACGACAACTTCGGCCGCGCCAACAGCTTCGTGGGCTCGCAGACGGTCATCGTGGGCCTGGCGCTGACCAAGGGCTCAACGGCGTTCAAACCGCCGGAGATCGAGGCGCGCCTGACCCTGGCCTTCAACGACAACTACGCCTCGGTCCCGGAGAAGCGGATCCTGTCGATCAGTCCGTCCAACCCGCCGCGGCGCAACGACGCCTTCGTGGGCGTCCAGGAAGCCTTCATCGACTACCACATCCGCAACGTCTCGGACCGCTATGACTTCGACTCCCTCCGAGTCGGGATCCAGCCATTTTCCAGTGACTTCCGTGGGTTTCTTTTCCAGGACAATCAACTGGGCGTCCGGCTGTTCGGCGACCGTGACAACAACCGCTGGCAATACAATCTGGCGGCCTTCCAGCGGCTCGAGAAGGACACCAATTCCGGCCTGAACGACCTTGGCCAGGCGCTGCGCAAGGACTCGATCTTCGTCGCCAACCTCTACCGCCAGGACCTGCCGTTCCCGGGGATCACCTCGCAGGTGAGCGTCGTCTACGACCGCGACCGGGAGGCCGGGCAGATCCATTTCGACGACAACGGCTTCCCGGTCCGTCCGGCCCTCATCGGAAACGATAGGAGTCGCGATTACGACGTTGTTTATCTTGGCTATAATGCCGACGGCCACATCGGGCGCCTCAATCTCACGGCCTCGGCCTACAGCGCCACCGGCGAGGACCGGAACAGCATCTTCACGGGCCGTAAGGCGCACATCCAATCGTGGTTCGCCGCCTTCGAGCCGTCCTATGACCTGGACTGGATCCGCGTCCGCGGTTCGGCGCTCTATGCGTCCGGCGACCGCAAGCCCTATGACAACCGCGAGACCGGTTTCGACGCCATCGTCGAGAACCCGCAGTTCGCCGGCGCCGACACCAGCTATTGGATCCGCCAGTCGATCCCGTTCATCGGCGGCGGCCAGGCGATCTCGCTGAACGGTCGCAACGGCGTGCTGGCTGACCTGCGCTCGTCGAAGGACGAGGGGCAGTCGAACTTCAACAATCCGGGCACGATCCTTCTGGGGACCGGAGCGGACTTCGACCTGACGCCGCGCATTCGGCTCAGCGCCAACATCAACCGGCTGTGGTTCGACAACACTGCGGTGCTTCGGGTCCTGCGCAACGAGGGCTCGATTTCGCGCGACCTGGGCTGGGACTATTCGGTGTCGGCGATCTGGCGGCCGAAGATGACGCAGAACATCGTCTTCCGCGGCTCCGTGGCGATCTTCGACCCCGGCGCGGGCTTCAACGATCTCTTCGCAAACTCCAGCGGCGACAACCGATACTATTCGGTGCTGCTGGACGCGATTCTCAGCTTCTAGGGACCAGATGGGGTGGGCGGGCAAAATCGGCTGGAGGGCGGCGGCGCTGGCGGCGCTGCTCCTGGTCGCGCCTGCGTCCCTGCGCGCCGCGGCCGATGTGGAAAAGCCGGTCGCCCGGACCTATCACACAGCCCCGGCCGCGCCGGCCGGTGAGACGGAGGCGCAGGCCCACGCCAGGAGCGTCGGCTGCGAGAGCTGCCACACCGCCTCCGACGCGCCATCGATGCACAAGTCCTCGGCCGTGGTGCTGGGCTGCGCCGACTGCCATGGGGGAGACGCCAGCGTGACCGCCGCGGTGAGCCTGAAGAAGGGCTCGCCCGAATACGCCGTGTTGCGCGACAAGGCCCACGTCCTGCCGCGCTATCCGAAGTCGTGGAACTTCCCGAGCTCGGCCAAGCCGAAGCAGAGCTACACGCTGCTGAACCGCGAGGCGCCGGAGTTCGTGCGCTTCGTGAACCCGTCCGACTACCGCGTCGCCCGCGAGTCCTGCGGCGCCTGCCACCTGGACCTGATCCAGAAGGCCGAGCGGTCGCTGATGGCCAATGGGGCGATGTTCCTGGAAGGCGCGTCCTACAACAACGGCGTCCTGCCCAATAAGACCGCCATCCTGGGCGAGGCCTATACCGCCAAGGGTGAGCCGGCCCGGACCCTGTCGCCCGGCTCGCCGCCCGGCGCGGTGACGCCGGAGCAGAAGGCCAAGGGCGCGGTGGGAACCCTCTATCCGATCCCCGCCTGGCAGGTGACGCCGCCCGGCGACATCTTCCGCGTCTTCGAACGCGGCGGGCGCAACATCAACCCGACCTTCCCGGAAATCGGCCTCCCGGATAGCGCCGGCGAGATCCAGAAACTGGAGGAGCCGGGCCGGCCCGACATCCGCCAGTCGAACCGCGGCCCCGGCACCGGCCTGCGCGTGGCGATCCCGGTGCTGAACATCCACAAGACCCGCCTCAACGACCCCTTCATGTGGTTCATGGGCACCAACGATCAGCCGGGTGATTACCGCCAGTCGGGCTGCGCCGGCTGCCACGTGGTCTACGCCAACGACCGCCAGCCGCAGCACAGCCTGACCTACGCCAAGTTCGGCCGCGACGGGCAGTCGGCGAGCCTCGATCCGACCATCGACAAGACCGAGAGCGGGCACCCCATCGAGCACGCCTTCACCCGCGCGATACCGACGTCGCAGTGCATGAACTGCCACATGCACCAGCCGAACATGTTCATGAACACCTACCTCGGCAACACCATGTGGGACTACGAGGCCGACGCGCCGTTCATGTGGCCGGAGCGGCAGCGCTATCCGACCGCCGCCGAGATCCGCAAGGTCCTGGACCGCAATCCGGAAGGCGCAGCCCCGCGCGGCCTGTGGGCCAGCCTGGACTTCCTGCGCAACGTCTTCGACCTCAATCCGAAACTGAAGGACACCCAGTTCGCCGACTACCACGGCCACGGCTGGAACTTCCGCGGGGTGTTCAAACGCGACCGCGACGGCAACCTCTTGGACGCCGACGGCAAGATCGTCGCCAACGACGACCCGGAGAAGTGGCGCAAGGCCGGCGAGGGCAAGTTCGTCGAGCCTGGCGTCAGCGCCGGCAAGGCGGTCCACATGATGGACATCCACGCCGAGAAGGGCATGCAGTGCGCCGACTGCCACTTCAGCCAGGACGCCCACGGCTCCGGCCTGCTGATCGGCGAGGTCGCCAACGCCGTGGAGATCGGCTGCCGCGACTGCCACGGCACGGTCTCGGCCTACCCGACGCTGAAGACCTCCAATGTGGCGGCCAGCCCCGAAGGCACGGACCTGACCCTGCTGCGCAACCCCGACGGCCAGCGCCGGTTCGAGTGGGTGGAGAAGGACGGCCGCCGCGTCCTGATGCAGCGCTCGATCATCGATCCGAAGCTGGAGTGGCAGATCCACCTGGTGAAGGACTCGGTCGACCGCGACAGCCCCGATTTCAACCCCAAGGCCGCCCGCGCCAAGCTGATGGCCAAGATCGGCCAGGACGGGAAGCCGTTCCAATGGGGCCCCGGCGTCGACAAGGCCAACCTCGCCCACAAGGACGGCGAGATGGAATGCTACGCCTGCCATACGTCGTGGACGACGTCCTGCGGCGGCTGCCACCTGCCGATCGAGGCCAACTGGAAGACCACCAGCCACAAGTACGAAGACGGCGAGACGCGGAACTACGCGACCTACAACCCGCAGGTGGCGCGGGACGACATGTTCCAGCTGGGCCGCCACTCGACGATCAAGGGCAATACCATCGCGCCGGTCCGCTCATCCTCGGCGCTGATCCTGTCGTCGACCAACATCAACCGCGAGCGGATCTACACCCAGCAGCCGCCGATCTCGGCCAGCGGCTATTCGAGCCAGGCTTTCGCCCCGCACTTCGCCCACACGGTCCGCAAGACCGAGACGAAGACCTGTGACGACTGCCACGTGGCCGAGGCCAACGACAACAACGCCATCATGGCCCAGCTGCTGTTGCTGGGCACCAACACGATCAACTTCATGGGCCTTCACGCCTGGGTCGGGCTGGAGGGCGGTCTGGAGGCCGTCCGGGTCACCGAATGGAGCGAGCCGCAGGCGGTGTTCGGCTCCTATCTGCAGAAGTATGCCTATCCCGACTTCTACAAGCTGCACGTCGAAAAGAACGGCCGCGAGCTGATCAACTGGCGCCGCGGCAAGCCCTTCGCCAAGGGGCTGAAGGGCGGAGAGGGCGATGCGGAAGAAGACATCGTCAATGTCACCCACAAGACCGGCGGCGCGGCCAACTGCCTGCAGCTGCGCGGGGAATATGTCTACGTCGCCGAGGGGAAGGGCGGCTTCCGCGTCTACGACGTGGCCTCGATCTCCAACAAGGACATCTCGCAGAAGATCGTCTCAGCGCCGTTCTCGCCGTTGGGCGACGACACGCATATCGCGTCGAAGAACGCCACCTGCATGGCGCTGCCGACCAACCAGTCGATCGCGCCCGGGCGCAACACCGCGCTGATGCAGACCGAGAACCAGGAACAGCCGTTCCACCCGATCTATCACTACGCCTTCATCACCGACGCCGAGGAAGGTCTGATCGAGGTCAACGTCGACACCCTGTCCGACGGCGATCCGCGCAATAACAGCCTGCATCGGGCGCTGACCTGGAACCCCGGCGGCCTCTTGAAGGGCGCGCGGCACATCACGCTGGGCGGGCACTACGCCTATATCGCCGCCGACGCGGGCCTGGTGGTGCTGGACCTCAACGACCCGCTGAGGCCGCGCCACGTGACCACCTTGGCCCTGCCGGGCGTCCGCGCCGCGGCGCTGCAATTCCGCTACCTCTTCGTCACCGACGCGAAGGGGCTGGAGGTGGTCGACGTGACCCGGCTGGAGAAGCCGGTGCTGGTGGCCGGGGCGACCGTGCCGATCGCCGATGCGCACAGGGTCTATGTGGCGCGCACCTACGCCTATGTGGCCGCCGGCAAGGACGGCCTGATCATCGTCGACGTGAAGCAGCCGGAAGCGCCCAAGGTCTACCAGAAGGTCGATTTCGGCGGCCGGATGAACGACGCCCAGGACGTGGTCGTGGCCGCCACCAACGCCTCGCTGTTCGCCTACGTGGCGGACGGCAGGAACGGCATGAAGGTGATCCAGCTTACCAGCCCCTCCAGCCAGCCCAACTTCTACGGCTTCTCGCCGCCGCCGAAGCCGGAGCTGATCGCCTGGGCCCGCACCGCGACCCCGGCGCTGGCGCTCTCCAAGGGCCTCGACCGCGACCGCGCCGTCGACGAGACGGGCCATCAGATCGCCGTCTTCGGCCGCCTGGGCTCGCGGCCCTTCACCCGGCCGGAGATGGAGCACTTCTTCATCGACCGCTTCGACCGGCCGTACCGGGTGACCAACGATCCGGACCTGGCGGCCTGGGTGGCCGCGGCGCGGTAGGCCTCACGCCACCGTATAGGCCGCGATCGGCAGGGGGACGCCCTTCAGCTGGATTTCGCCGACGGCGCGGGTTGGGCCGGCTTCGGTGGCTAGGCGGTTGGTGGCTTCGGAGAACAGGATGCGGGTGCCGAAGGTCTTGTTGGCGGCTTCCAGGCGCGCGGCGATGACCACCACCTCGCCGTAGGCCGTGTAGTTGAACCGCCGTTCGCCGCCGAAGTTGCCGACCAGGCCGACGCCGGAATCCAGGCCCATCCGCGTATGGCCGAAGACCCCGTGCTGCCCCATCATCGTGGCGCGGTAGCCTTCGGCGAAGACGTCGATCTCGCGGGCGCAGATCAGGGCGCGGTCGGCGTGGTCGGCGTAGGGCACCGGCGCGCCGAAGAAGACGATGACCCCGTCGCCGGTCATCTTGTCGATCATCGCTCCGTGGGCCCAGAGGATCTCCAAGATGCCGTCCAGGTAGCCGTTGATCACCACCTGGAAGGTCTCCAGCGGCAGGGTGGCGACCAGGTTGGAGAAGTTCTCCAGGTCGGAGATCATCACCGTGATCTCGCGCTTGTCGGCGCCGATCTTCACCGCCTCGCGGCCCTCGACGATATTGTCGATCACCTGCGGCGCCAGGTAGCGCTCCAGGGTGGAGGAATAGAAGGCGCGCTGGCTGGAGAGCTCGGCGGCGGTCAGGCGGCTCATCACGAAGAAGGCGAAGGCGAAGCTGACGCCCGGCGCGGTCATCGGCGCCACGAAGGCGAACCAGGCGAAGGTCGTGAAGGCTACCAAGAAGGAGAGGGCCATGCCGCCCAGCACGATCCCGATCGCCGCCCACCAGCGCACCCCGCCCTGGCCCAGCGCCGCGCCGGCCAGGCCGGCCACGAAGACGATCAGGGCGATGACCAGCGGGCTCGCCACGCGGATCCGGTCGCCGGCCAGCATCTGGCTGAGCGCATGGACGTGCACCTCGACGCCGGGCATCCCGACGTCGTTGCCGGCCAGGAAGCGCAGCGGGGTCGCGTGCATGTCCTCCGGCAGGGTGTCGGCGTCGGCGTGGGCCGAGCGCGCGACGGCGCCGATGAAGACGATCTTGCCCTTGAAGAAGCTGTCCGGCAGCGCCGATGCGTAGGCGGCGGAATAGGAGGGCGCGATGGCGCCGGTGTTCTCCGCCGTCGCGCCGGCGTAGGGCGCGCGGTAGCGGATGGCGAACGGCTTAGTCGGCGGGGTCACGCCGATGGCGGCGGCCACCTCGGCCGAGAGCGCCCGCTTCTTGCCCGGCAGCGGGTCGTAGTGGCGGATGACATTGTCGTAGTCCAAGTGGACCAGGGCGCGTGCGTCGGCATAGCGGAGCTTGGGGCTCACCGGGTAGTCGACCCCGGGTTTCAGCGATGGGTCTGCTCCCACGACGATCGGCGCTTTGATGTTGGCGATGCGCCTGGAGAAGTCTTCGAACTCTCCCGACGCAGGGTTCCAGGTGTCGAGGAGGTAGTCGACGGCGATCGCCCTGACGCCCTTCTTGTCCAGCGCCGCCAGCAGGTCGCCCAGCCAGGCCTTGTTGATCGGCGCCAGGCAGCGGCAGGGCGAGGCGTCGCGCATGGCGTTGTCCGCCGCGTCGTCCATCTTGACGATGACGAAGTCGTGCTGCGCGGGCGGGGCGGTGAGCGCGAGGCGCAGGTCGTAGGTCAGGTTCTCCACGAACCGGAAAGGCGTGGTGCCGTTGAGCGCCAGGGCGACCACGGCCGAGGCCAGGGCCACGCCGGTCAGCATGGCCAGGCCGCTCCACACGCCGCGCACCTTGCGGAACGCCGACAGGCGGGCGAGCAGCTGGGTGATGGCTCCGCCGGTCCGGCCCGCCATCGCTAGTCGAAGCCGAAGGGTCGGGTGTAGGCCACGGCCGGTTCGAAGTCCCCGGCAACGCAGGTGTGGGTGGTCACCCGGCCCTCATCGACGACGACCAGCACATAGCCCGGCGGCTCGGCCACCAGGATCTCGCGGCCGTCCGGCCGCTCCATGTCGATGGGGCTGAGGTCGAGCGTGACCTGGATAGAGGTGGCCGGCGAGGTCGCGATGATCTGGCCGGCCAGCATGCCGTGGAAGGCGCGGTGGACGTGGCCGCAGAGCACGGCGCGGATCTGATTCTGGCCGCGGATGACATCGGCCAATCGACCGATCCAGGGGGCGTCCGGTTCGGGGTCCATCCACCTCACGCCGGACAGGATCGGCGGGTGGTGCATGATCACGACGGTCGGCGTCTTAGTGTCCGCCGCCAGGGTCTCCGCCAGCCAGCGCGCGCGCGCGGCGTCGAATCCGGCGCGGTCGTGGCCCTCTTCCAGGGTGTCGCAGACCACCATCCGCAAGCCGTCGAAGTCGACCGCGTACTGCACAAAGCCGTTGGCGTCCGTGGGTGCGAAGGGACCGCCGAACGCCTCCAGGAAGGGGACACGGCGGTCGTGATTGCCGACCGCGTAGTAGATCGGGATCTCGCACTCGGCGAAGATGGTTTTCAGGGCGGCGTATTCGGCCGGCTCGCCGTGGTCGACCAGATCGCCGGAGGCGATGATCGCCGTGGGGCGCGGCTTCAGCCTGTGGATCGCGCGCAGCACCTCGCGCAGGCGCTGTTCGTTGCGCAGCGAATTCAGGGGATCATGGCCCGTGGTGACGTGCAGGTCCGTGATCTGCGCGATGGTCAACACAGGTTTCTCCCCGGCCTTACGCAATTCACCATCAACGTAGTACGTCGATTCAGCGCCGACGGATGACCAGGTTGCGAATTTCGGTCATATCTTCCATGGCGAACTTGACGCCTTCACGCCCCAGACCGGAGTCCTTCACGCCCCCATACGGCATGTTGTCGACCCGGTAGCTGGGCACGTCACCGATCACTACGCCGCCGACGTCCAGCTTGTCCCAAGCCGTCAGCATCCGGAAGAGATCGCGTGTGAAGAGCCCAGCCTGCAGACCGAACTTCGAGTCGTTCACCTCGTCCAGTGCTGCTTCGAAATCTTCGAAGCGGGACAGGATCGCGACGGGGCCGAAAGCCTCCTCGGCATAGAGCTTGGCGTCGCGGCCGACGCCCTCCACCAAGGTGGCTTCCAGCATGGCGCCTTCGCGTTTGCCGCCGCAGAGGATCCTGGCGCCGCCGGCCGCCGCGGCCTGGATCCAATTGTCCAGACGGGTGGCTTCCTTCACGTCGATCATCGGCCCGATGAAGGTCTTCTCGTCCTTGGGATCGCCGGCGATCAGGGTCTTGGTCTTGGCCACCAGCCGGTCGCGCAGCTCGTCGTAGATCTTGGCGTGGATGACGATCCGCTGCACGCCGATGCAGGACTGGCCGGACTGGTAGAAGGCGCCGAAGATGATCCGTTCGACCGCGTCGTCCAGGTCGGCGCCGGAGATGGTCTCATCGACGATCACCGCGGCGTTGCCGCCCAGCTCCAGCACCACCTTCTTCTTGCCGGCGCGGGCCTTCAGGTCCCAGCCCACATCGGGCGAGCCGGTGAAGGAGAGCAGTTTCAGCCGGTCGTCGGTGGTGAACAGGTCCGCGCCCTCGCGGTGGGCCGGCAGGATGGAGAACGCGCCCTTCGGCAGGTCGGTCTCGGCCAGCACCTCGCCGATGATCAGCGCGCCCAACGGCGTGCGGCTGGCGGGCTTCATCACGAACGGACAGCCGACCGCCAGCGCCGGGGCGATCTTGTGGGCCGCCAGGTTGAGCGGGAAGTTGAACGGGGAGACGAAAGAGCAGGGGCCGATCGGCACCCGCTTCCACATCCCCTGATAGCCCTTGGCGCGCGGCGAGATGTCCAGCGGCTGCACCTCGCCCACCATCCGAACGCTCTCCTCGGCGGCGATGCGGAAGGTGTCGATCAGGCGGGTGACTTCGCCTCTCGAGTCGCGGATCGGCTTGCCGGCCTCGATGCACAGCGCCATGGCCAACTCGTCGTACCGCTCGGTGAAGCGGGTGACGCAGTGGGCGAGGACCGCCTGGCGTTCATAGGCCGCCATCCTGGCCATCGGCTCAGTCGCCTCGACGCAGGCGGCGATGCCGGCGCTGATGGTCGCCGCGTCCGCCTGGGCGACGCGCGTTGCGACCTCGCCGGTGAACTTGTCGGTGACCACGAGGTCCTGGTTCGGGCTCTTGGCCTCGTTGGCGAGGTAGAGCGGGTAGGAGGCTTTCAGCGCGGGAGCGGCCATGGCGACGGTCGGCGACGGTCGGTCAGACCGCCGCGCTCAGCTCCTTGATCTGCTTGTTGAGGATCGGGTCGTTGTCGGAATAGTCCACGGGGACCTCGATCAGATTGACGCCGGGCGTGTTGAGGCACTTCTCGAGCAAGGCCGGAAGCTCGGCCGCCGATCCCACGCGGTAGCCGTTCGCGCCATAGCTCTCGGCGTATTTCACGAAGTCCGGGTTGCCGTAAGTCAACCCCCAGTCCTTGAAGCCCATGTTGGCCTGCTTCCAGCGGATCATGCCGTAGGAGTTGTCGTTCAGGATCAGGACCGTGATGTTCAGCTTCAGGCGGACGGCGGTCTCCATCTCCTGGCTGTTCATCATGAAGCCGCCGTCGCCGCAGATCGCCATGACCTTGCGGTCCGGATAGACCATCGACGACGCCATGGCCGAGGGCAGGCCCGCGCCCATGGTGGCCAGCGCATTGTCCAGCAGCACGGTGTTGGTCATCCGCGCCGGATAGTTGCGCGCGAACCAGATCTTATAGACCCCGTTGTCCAGGCAGATGATCCCGTCGGCGGGCATGGCCTTGCGGATCTGGTCGACCAGGTGCTGCGGATAGATCGGGAAGCGCATGTCGCCGATCTGCTTGGCGGTGTGCGCCACCTCGGCGGCGCGGGCCTTCATCATCTTGGAGAAATCCCATCCGGCCTGGGGCAGGATGTCTTCCTTGATCTGCCAGATGGAATTGCCGATGTCGCCGATCACCTCGTACTGCGGGAAGTAGACCGGATCGACCTCGGCCGAGCGGAAGTTGATGTGGATCACCTCCGCGCCGCCCTTCTGCATGAAGAATGGGGGCTTTTCGATCACGTCGTGGCCGACGTTGATGATCAGGTCCGCAGCCCCGATCGCGCGGTGCACGAAGTCCCCCGCCGACAGGGCCGCGCAGCCCAGGAACTTGGGCGACAGCTCGTCGACCACGCCCTTGCCGAGCTGGGTGGAGACGAAGGGGATGCCGGTCTTCTCGATGAACTGGGCCAGCATGCGGCTGGTCATGGTGCGGTTGGCGCCGGCCCCGATCACCAGGATCGGCGACTTGGCCTTCTCGATCCGCTTGGCCGCGGCGCGGATCGACTTCTCGTCGGCGATCGGACGGCGCGCGTTGCTGCGCGGGATCGGCGTGGAGTCGGTCTGCTCGTGGGCGATGTCCTCGGGGAATTCCAGGTGCACCGCGCCGGGCTTTTCCTCCTGGCCCAGGCGGAAGGCCTCGCGGATGCGCGAGGGGATGTTGTCGGCCGAGGCCAGCTGGTGGGTGTATTTGGTCAGCGGCCCCATCATGGCCACCACGTCGAGGATCTGGAACCGGCCCTGCTTGGAGCTCTTGATCGGCTTCTGGCCGGTGACCATCATCATCGGCATGCCGCCCAGCTGGGCGTAGGCGGCGGCGGTGACGAAGTTGGTGGCGCCGGGGCCGAGCGTTGCGACGCAGACGCCGGCCTTGCCGGTGTGGCGGCCGTAGGTGGCGGCCATGAAGCCGGCCCCCTGCTCATGGCGCGTCAGGATCAGCTTGATCTTGGTCGACCGCGACAGGCTGTCCAGGAAATCGAGGTTTTCCTCGCCGGGCACGCCGAAGATGTACTCGACGCCTTCCTCTTCCAGACAGGCGATAAAAAGATCCGAGGCCTTGGTCATCCGCTTCGCGCTCCCCCGCCGAAGGGCAGAGTTGGGTCCATTTGCGCAGCTTTGTGAAGGGGGCACGGGCGAGCTCGGCGCCAAGCTCCGCCTTAATCGCTTAAACCCGGACGGATTCCGTTGTTATGTAGGCGCCGGGGACTGGCCTGTGCGTGTCGGAGAGCCTTCGGCGCGGCGGCTGGCGAAACATCAACCGGGGGCGCACAACCATGGCCACAGCCGATCACGTCGATCTCGAACGTTTCATCGCGGGCGTCAGCAAGCGCAATCCGGGGCAACCGGAATTCGTCCAGGCGGTGCAGGAAGTCGCCGAGGACATCTTCGAGTTCATCGCCGACAAGGAGGCGTACCACGAGTACCAGATCCTGCGCCGGATCGCCGAGCCGGACCGGGTGATCAGCTTCCGGGTCTGCTGGGAAGACGACAAGGGCAACATCCGCGTGCAGCGCGGCTGGCGGGTGCAGAACAACAACTCGATCGGCCCTTACAAGGGCGGCATCCGCTTCCACCCGTCGGTGACGGAAAGCGTGCTGAAGTTCCTGGCCTTCGAGCAGACCTTCAAGAACGCGCTGACGGGCCTGCCGATGGGCGGCGGCAAGGGCGGGTCGAACTTCAATCCCAAGGGCAAGTCCAACAACGAGGTCATGCGCTTCTGCCAGTCGTTCATGACCGAGCTTTACCGGCATATCGGCGCCGACACGGACGTGCCGGCCGGCGACATCGGCGTGGGCGGCCGCGAGATCGGCTTCATGTTCGGCCAATACAAGCGGATCACCAACGAGTTCACCGGCGTCCTGACCGGTAAGGGGCTGGAATACGGCGGCAGCCTGATCCGCACCGAGGCCACGGGCTATGGCGCGGTCTACTTCCTGCAGAACATGCTGAAGAACGTCGGCGACAGCGTCGACGGCAAGACGGCTGTGATCTCCGGCTCCGGCAATGTGGCCACCCACGCGGCGGAAAAGGTCGTCCAGTTGGGCGGCAAGGTGCTGACGCTCTCGGATTCCGAGGGCTTCATCCACGACCCGGCCGGCATTGACCAGACTAAGATCGACTGGATCAAGGAGCTCAAGAACAAGCGCCGCGGCCGCATCTCCGAATATGTGAAAGAGTTCAAGGGCTCGTCCTTCCACGGCGACGGCGCCCGGCCCTGGGGCGTGGCCTGCGACGTAGCGCTTCCCTGCGCCACCCAGAACGAACTCAATGGCGCCGAGGCTAAGATCCTGGTCGCCAACGGCTGCATGGCGGTGTCGGAAGGCGCCAACATGCCGACTGACCTGGACGGCGTGCACGTCTTCAAACAGGCGCAAATCCTCTACGCGCCCGGCAAGGCGGCCAACGCCGGCGGCGTGGCGGTCTCGGGCCTGGAGATGAGCCAGAATTCGGCGCGCATCTCCTGGAAGGAAGCCGACCTGCAGCAGCACCTCTTGGACATCATGGCCGGTATCCACGAGCGCTGCGTCGAATACGGCGGGCGCAAGGACTCCAAGGTCATCGACTACGTCCGCGGCGCCAACATCGCCGGCTTCAAGAAGGTGGCCGACGCGATGCTGGCCTACGGAGTGGTGTAGGCGGGGCTGCGACACGCGCCGATAAGGTGCTGCGCCAGCGCCGCGATCGCGGTTGTCTGGTTCAGGCGCGGGAGCTGGTCGGCGAGCGCTTCGCTGGCCGCCTTGCGCGCCTTGCCGTCGAGCCCCAGGGCTACAGCTGTTTCGACGTAGTCGGCCTGCGTCTCGCAGACGAGCCGATCCAGTCCGATCTCACGCAACATCGCGGCCGCATGACGCGAGCGCATCGTGTCGCCAGGCAGTGTGACGACCGGCAGGCCGCGGGCGAAGGCGTCCAGCACCGAATTGCAGCCGGACCAGCCGATGCTGTCCAGCATGACGTCGGCGCAGCCCATGGCGGCCCGGAACGCCTGTGACCCCATGCGCGGCAGGACGGCGCAGCACCGTTCCGCGTCAAGGCCGCGCCGGGCGAAGGCCTCGGCGAGGCGATCCCGGAAGCGCTGGGTCAGCGGTGCGCTTCCGGGGAATTCGATGAAGATGAAGCGGCTGTTCGGAACCCGAGCGGCGATCTCGGCGAACACGCCGTCATGTTGCGGCAGGTATTTGTACAGCGACTGGCCGCACCAGTAGACGACCGCGTCATCGGGCAGGCCCAGCGCGGACCGCGCAGGTGGCGACGCGTCGGCCAGCGGCAGGGTGCAGATGGTCGACAGGCCGGGCAACCGGACGAGGGTTTCAGTGTAGCGGGCCTCGGCCCCCGGCGGCTCCATGGCGTCGCTGCTGAGGTAGAAGTCGAGGGTCGGATAGCCGGTCGTCGACGGATGGCCCCAGGAACCGTACTGCGCCGGAGCCAGGCGCAGGGCGGCGAGCTGCGCCGCCATCGGATCCATGCCGACCTCCGGATAGATCAGGGCGTGCGGCTGCAGATCGACGATCCGCCCACGCCAGTCCGCCAGGGTGAGCGGACCCTGGACGAAGCGGTCGAACAGGGCCCGCGCGCGCTCGGTCTCGGCGTCGCAGACCGTCCCGGTGTGGAAGGCGATCAGCTCGAATTGGCTGCGGTCGAGGCCCGCCACCCAGCCCCGTGTCGGCAGACGCCACACGGAGTGATCGCGCAGGTAGCCGCAGACCACGCCGATGCGCAGGCGCTCGCCGGGCCGCGGCGGGGCGGCCTGGGCCGCGGCGGGGAAGGCCGCCGCCATCGCCTGACAGACGATCTCGCCGTAGTGGCGCTGGAGGGCGTCGTCGTGGCGGCCCTGGTAGGCTAGGTGGAACGGCTGCGCGGCCCCGACGCCGGCTGCCAGGGCCGCGGGATCGACCCGCGCGACATAGTCCGCCAGGACGTTGAGCTCGGCGGAATAGTCGGCGCGCCGCAGCTCCACCTCCGCCGCATCGCGATAGAGCGGCGGAAGGTGCGCCATGACCAAGGCGAACCGCGCGGACGCCAGGTCCGGCCGCAGCGCCACGACCTCGCGCAGAAGGCGGACCGCCTCGTCGGTGCGGCCCTCATCCTTGCGCACGGCCGCCAGGTTGTAGAGCGCCTCGGCGAAGCCGGGGCTCAGGGCCAGCGCCCGCTCCAGGCCGGCGCCGGCCGCGGTCAGGTCGCCCAGTTCCTTGAGCGCGACGCCCAGGGTGTTGAGCAGCGCCGGATCTTCGCCGGCGCCCAGCGCCGCGCGGCACAAGCCGGCCGCCTCGGCGAAGCGGCCCTCGGCGTTGCGCGCCACGGCCAGGTTGCCGGCGAAGCCGGGGTCCTGAGGCGCGAGGGCGACGGCGCGCTCGGCGTGATCCACTGCGGCCGCGAAGTCGCCCGCGGCGTAGAGCGCCGAGGCCAGCGCATCCTGCGCCGCCGCCAGGCCGGGGTCAGCCGCCACGGCCGCGCGCAGGGCTGCGACGGAGGCCTCCTTGCGTCCGGCGCGGTGGTGCGCGGCCCCCAGCAGGAGGCCGGCCGCCGCGGCCTGCTCGGGGGCGCCGTTGGCGACGGCCCGTTCCAGCAGCGCGACACACTCGGCGTCGCGCCCGGCGCGGCCGGCGATCAGGCCCAGCAGGCTCAGGCTGGGCGCATGGTCCGGCGCCGCGGCGAGGGCGCGCCGCAAGAGGGTTTCGGCGCCGGCGGCGTCGCGCGCCCGGAAACGATCCGTTGCATTCGCCAAGAGCCGCTCGACGTCCTCCACCCGATCCCCGCAGTTTTCCCGCTCAAGCGACTTGCAATCTAGCTGCATAACGACTTATGGCGCAGAGCGCGGACGACATCACAACGATCCGGGCAAGCGCGCAAAGGGGGAAGCCATGGCGGACGACAATAGGGGTTGCCGGGCGTCGCGGCTTCCACAGTTCGCCGGCTCGATCGCCGCGGCGCTTTTCCTCTGCGACGCAGGCACGGCGGCGGCCCAGGAGGCGACCTCGGTCAGCGGCGTCACCGTCAAAGGTCAGCCGCCCGAAGGCTATAAGGCCGATGCGCCCGCGCTGAGCAAGCTCACCGAGTCGGTCATCGACACCCCGCAGATGCTCAGCATCACGCCGCGCCAGGTGATCGAGGACCGCGGTGCGACGAGCCTCAGCGAGGTGTTCCGCAACAGTTCGGGCATCTCGCTCGGCGCCGGCGAGTCGAGCTGGCAGGGGACCAACCTGTCGATCCGCGGCTTCAACGCCCGCAACGACATGTACCTCGACGGCATGCGGGATTTCGGCAGCTATACCCGCGACCCGTTCAACCTGGAGGAGGTTGAGCTCCTGCAGGGTCCGTCATCGATCCTCTTCGGCCGCGGCTCGACCGGCGGCGTGGTCAACCAGGTTTCCAAGACGCCGACGCTGCAGGGCTTTATCCGCGGCGAGGCGGTCGGCGGCACCGATAACCTGGCCCGCGGCACAGTCGACCTCGACGCGCCGCTGCCCCAGCTCGGCGAGGGCGCGGCCGTACGCGTCGCGGCCATGGCGCACACCCAGGAATTCACCGACCGCGACCAGGCCCGCTACCGGCGCGAGGGCGTGGCGCCGAGCCTGGCCTTCGGGTTGGGGACGGCCACGCGGTTGACGCTCAGCTACCTCTACCAGTGGGAGGACGACATCCCCGACTACGGACTGCCTTACTTTCGGGGGGCGCCGGCGCCGGTGGCGCGGAACAATTTCTACGGCTTCGACAGCGACTATCTGCGGACCCGCGCCAACGTCGCGACGGCAAGGTTCGAGCACGATTTCTCGCCCGACATCACTTTCCGCGATCAGCTCCGTTACGCGGACTACGGCCGCCACTGGCGCGACACCGAGCCCCAGGTGATCACCACGGGCGTGACGTCGGCGACGCCGCTCTCGGCCATCCAGGTGAACCGCGCCCTGCAGGGCGGGACCAGCCGCGAGACCTTCCTGCAGAACCAGATGGACGTCCTGGCGACCTTTCGCACCGGCGCCATCGAGCACCATCTGGCCGCCGGCTGGGAGGTGGGGCCGGAGAGTTCCAAGCCGACCTACGACAACGGCCTGAACATCCCCGCCACGTCGCTGCTGACGCCCACCGAGGGCCAGCCGTTTTCAGGCATCGACCTGCCGCGGGTGAAGGTCTCGACGACGGCCGACACGGTCGGCGTCTACTTGATCGACACCCTGAAATTCGGACCGCACTGGGAGGTGTCCGGCGGGGTGCGTTGGGACCGGTTCTCGTCGCACTACGCGGCGCAGTTCTTCGGGAACACCGTCGCGACCCTGAACCAGCCGACCACGAGCCAGGATGTCCACCAGACCGACGAGAAGCCGAGCTGGCGCGGCAGCGTAGTCTACAAGCCCATGCCCAATGGCTCGATCTATTTCGATTACTCGACGTCCTTCAACCCCTCGGCCGAGGCTCTGTCCCAGATCGTCGCGGTCCGCTCGTTCAACGTCGGCAACATCGGCCTGGCCCCTGAGACGAACGAGACCTTCGAGGTCGGGACGAAGTGGAACCTGCTGGCCAACCGCCTGCAGCTCCAGGGCGCGATCTTCCATGAGGAAAAGCAAAACGCCCGGGTTCCCGACCCCACCAATTCGGCGGTCAACATCCTGGCCGGCGACCAGCGGGTCGACGGCGCGGAAGTCGAGTTGGCGGGCAAGGTGACGGACGCCTGGCAGGTGACGGCGAGCTACACCTATCTCGACGGCAAGACCATCAAGACCGTCCCTGGCGGGCCGCCGCTCAACTCGCCGCTGTTCAATGCGCCGCGCGACAGCGCCGCGCTCTGGACCACCTATCAGTTGCCCATGCGGATCGAGATCGGCGGCGGCGTGAACTACCTGTCCCGCCGCTTCGCGTCGCTGACGACCGTGCCGTTTACCAGTGTGCCGGGCTATACGACACTGGACCTGATGGCCAAGTGGCAGGCGACGGACCACATCCGGCTGCAGGTGAATGTGAACAACGTCACCGACAAGTTCTTCTTCGACCAGGTCCACGGCTTCCACGTCGTCCCCGGCGAGGGCCGCACGGCGCTGTTCACCCTGGCCTACACCGACTAGCCTCCAGTCCATGCTGTTGCACATCCCGGGGGTCCTTGGCGGCGACGATCTGGCCGAGTGCCGGGCCGCGCTCCGCGACGCCGCCTGGACCGATGGAAGGGGCACGGCCGGGTTCCTGTCGGCGCCGGTCAAGCACAACGCCCAACTCCACTGGCAGGACCCCGTGGCGATCCGGCTGGGCGAGCTGGTGCGCGCCCGGCTGGAGCAGAGCCCCTTGTTCCTGTCGGCGGCGCTCCCGGCCGCGATCCTGCCGCCGCTGTTCAACCGCTACGCCGGCGGCGACTACTATGGCCCGCACATCGACGGCGCGCTCCGCCCCATCGACGGGACAAACCGGCGGATCCGCACGGACCTTTCCATCACCGTCATGCTGAGCGACCCGGCCGGGTACGACGGCGGGGAGCTGGTCATCGAAGACCTGCTGGGAGGCCGGACCATCAAGCTGCCGGCGGGGGACGCCATCGTCTACCCGGCGAACACCATCCATGAGGTGACGCCGGTGACGCGCGGCGAGCGCCTCGCCGCCTTCACCTGGATCCAGAGCGTGGTGCGCGACGATGCGGACCGGCAGCTGCTTTTCGAATTCGACGCCGCGCTCCAGAAGCTGCCGTCCGGCGCTGAGGCTGACGGCGCCCGCCTGCAGCTTACGAACCTCTATCACCGGCTGCTTCGCCGTTGGGCCGAGCTCTGACGGGCCTCAGAACGTCGGCAACCCGCGGGGTTTTTGCCCGGCCGGCAGGCCCAGAGCGGTGAACAGACGGTCCTGGCCGGTAGCCGGCGCCTGGCCTGGCGCGTGGAAGCCGTGGCACGCCGAGCACTGGGCGCTGGCGAAGGCGGTGGTGTCGTGCTCGGTCTTGCCGTGGCAGGCCTTGCAGGTGGCGATGCCTTCGATCAGCAGGTCCTGGGTGCGGTCCGACGTGGCGGCCTTGTGGCAGTCGGCGCAGACCGCCGCGCCCTTGCCGACCCCGGCGTGGGCCGCGACGCCGTGGTTGAAGTCGCCCCAGGGCAGCATGCGGTTGGCCAGGTGCACCGGCGAAATCTCGCCGCCCAGGGGACCGGCGGCGGGACGCACCGTGTGGCAATCGACGCAGAGGCCGCCGGGCGCGAGCGCGCGGCGCAGGACGGCCTGATCGACGTTGGGCGGATGCTCCGGCGGCAGCGAGCCGCGCAGGACGCCCACGATATTGCGCATGTCGTGGTGGCGCAGGGTCTGCAAGGCGCCGCCCACCTGGGCGAAGGCCAGGGAGTGGCAGGACCCGCAGTCGCGCTCCATCTCGATCGGCTTGAACCCGCCGCCGTCCGGCCGGTGGCAGGACTGGCAGGTCAGCGCCGCGCCATAACCCCGCGCGGCGCCCAGCGCCTCGCCCTGCCGGGCGACGCCGCCGACCGGGTTCATGTGGATGCGGTGCGAAAAGGTCAGGCCGTTGGCTTCCGTCGGATGGCTCGACAGCGCCACGCGCTGCAGCCGGGGCAGCGGGCCGTCGAAGCCGACGGTGACCAGGGGGCGGAAGTCTGGGTGCCGGTTCCAATCCGGCGTGTCGATCAGGCCCGTAGAGGGCAGGCGCATCTTCAGTCGGCTGTGGCAGCCGGCGCAGTCGGCGACCACGACCAGCGCTGGTTTGCCCGGCCGCACCACGTCGGCGGTCTTCGGCACGGCGGGATCGGGCGGGGCGGTGGTGTGCTCGCGGTGGCAACTGGCGCAGCGGTCGGCCGGATGGTTCAGCGCGGTCTCGAAGATGCCGGCGACCTTGCCGCGGATGGTGGGCGGCGGCGGCATGGCGCGGGCCAGCTTGGCGTGGTCGGCGTGTTCGGAGACCAGCAGCGGGAGGAAGGGGCTGCCCTCGGCGGCGGCCCTGGCGTCGATGCGCGCCACGGCGGCGGGGTCGGAACTGGCCTTGTGGCAGCCGAGGCAGGTCTCGTCGCGGACGGCGATGAAGGCCTTGGCGTGGCAGGCCTGGCAGTCCTTGTCGAGGAAGGCGTGGGCCTTGGAGAGCGGGCCGGTCGACCACTGCTGGTCGGGATGGATGCGGGTGTGCTGCAGCCAGGCGCGGCCGGCCAGCGGCAGGATCAGGCACAGGGCCAGGATGGCGAGGCCCAGCGTCCAGGCCATCCGCCGGCGGCCGAACATCGAGGCCTTGAGGGAGAACAGGCTGACGGTGGGGTGATGTTCGTCCTCATGGCGGGTGACGGTGACGAAGATGTCCTCTTCGCCCGCCTCGCCGATCAGGAGGTCGTATTCGCCGAAGGTCACGACCTGGCCGCGCCCGGCGCTGAGTTCGGCGTGGGTGGTCGAGGCGCCGTCCACCAGGAAGGGCCGCCCGCTGATCGACTCGATGGTCAGCCGGTCCTGGCCGGAGACCTTCAGGAGCGCGTGCTCCATGTCGACCGACAGGTCCGGCAGATAGATGTCGCTGGCCGGCGCGCGGCCGATCGAGGCGTCGTTCCACTCAAGCCGCCTGGTGCGGACGATCTCACCGCCGCCCGCCTGGCGGGTGATCATGCGAAGGGTGATCGCCTGGGTCATGTCACCAGTAGAGGAAGACGCTGACGATGTGCACCGTCAGGGCCGCCAGCAGGGCGAAGGTGGCCGGAACGTGCACGAAGAGCCAAGCTTCCAGAAGCGCGGTGATGTGGATCTGCCGCCGCGCCAGCGCGAGGGCGTCGGCCTTGCGCTGCAGGAGGTCGGTGACTTTGCGCAGGGCCTCGGCCTCCTGGCCGGTGGCGGTCCCCAGCGCCGGGCCCAGACGGGCGAGCGCGCGGCCGTTGGCGCAGTCGCCGTAGCGGGCGAAGAGCCGGCGCCAGAAACCGCCGCCGATGTCGGTCTCCTCCAGAGACAGGCGCACGATGTCGGCCTCGGCGCGCCGCAGGGGCTGGGCGGCCTCGTGGATCTGTTCGTCCAGGGCATGGATTTGGGCCAGCATCTGCTTGCGGGTCACCTCGCCGCGATTGTCGCTGAGCGAGCGGGGCAGCGCGATATAGGCCCAGACCCCGACACCGCCGGAGGCGATGACCAGCAGCATCAGGCCGTAGGCCAGGGTGTGCACGTTCCAGCCGAACTGGAAGCCGGTGTGCAGGGTGGCGATGACGATCAGCGACAGGCCGAGATAGACGTGGGCCGAGACCCAGGCCTTCAGCGAATAGTGGCCGTGGCTGACCGCGCGCTTGCGCAGGCCCAGCAGCGACAGCCAGACGATCAGGCCCGCGCCGGTAATCCCCAGCACATAGCCCAGCGCCGTGCCGCCGCTCGGCCGTGGGCGGGCGTCCTGCAGGAAATAGGCGGCGATGGCCGCCACGCAGAGGACCGCCGAGGCCTTGGCGAACATGAAGCCGCCATGACGCAGGAAGCTCTCATGCGTCGAGGTCTTGCGCCTCTGTGACTGCGCCCGCGCGACCGCCAAGGCCTAGCCCCGCTCCAGCAGGGCGACGGACAGGAACTCTTCCGGCGACACCCGGATCGCCGCGCCGGTCGGGCAGGCCCGCACGCAGGCGGGCCCGCCGGCCTTGCCGATGCACATGTCGCACTTGATGGCGACCTTGCCCTTTTCGGTCGGCCCCTTGGGCTGCTTCTCGCGCCAGGCCTTGTCCGGTTCGCCGGGGCCGGGGCCCATGCCGAACAGCATCCAGGCCAAGAGGCCGGGCTTCTCCGGCGGCGGCTTGTCCATCTGGATCACGTCGTAAGGACAATTTCGCTGGCAGTTGCCGCAGCCGATGCAGGCGTCGGAGATGAACACCTCGCCGTCCGGCCCGCGCTGGATGGCGTTGGGCGGGCAGTCGGTCATGCAATAGGGGTGCTCGCAGTGCCGGCAGGAGGTCGGCACGTGGATCTTGGCGTAGGTCTTGCCGGCCTCGCGGTTCAGCCGCGACAGGCCCTCGTGGCTGTCGGCGCAGGCCTTCTCGCAGTTGTCGCAGCCGACGCAGAGGGTCTCGTCGATCAAGAGCACGTCGGTGGCTTCGCCGATGCCCTGGTCGATCAGGAAGCTGGCGACGGAGGAATACATGTCCACCACGCCACCGAAGTTGTCCTTCTGCTCCTCGACGAAGGCGTTGATCTTGCGCCGCGCGGTGACCTCTTCGCGCATCCGCTTCAGCAGCGCCGGCTTCTTGGCCAGCAGCCGGCGGAAGGGTTCGCCGGGCAGGCGCACCACCTGGGAGCGGATGGCGGCCTTCACCGTGGCGGTGCGCCGCCCGCCGTCCAGCAGGGCCATCTCGCCGGAGTAGGAGCCGGCCGGGACGTAGGACAGGAAGACGTTCTTCCCGCCGACCATCTTCTCCACGATCATCGAGCCGGAGCGGATGATGAACAGGTCGTCGCCCTCGTCGCCCTCGGTCATGATCGGCTGGCCGGGCTTCACCTCGATCATCTGCGCCTCGGGCAGCACCTCGGCGAGGTCGGCCGGGGTCAGGCCGGATTTGAAGATCTGCAGGATCTGCCGCTCGGTGGTGATGCGGTTCACCGTCTCGCGGGCTTCGGCCACCTGGGCCATCAGCTTCAGGGCCGCGGTGCGGGGGATCTCGATGACGATGGTGTTCTCGCCGGCTCGGATGGTCGCGCCGCGGCGGCGGCCGGAGATCAGGCCCACCTCGCCGAAGATCGAGCCGGCCGGGATCGGCACGGTGATCGAGGGGTTCTTCGGATCGACCTCCACCAGCACCGAGCCCTGGGCGATGCCGAACAGCGAGGACCCGACCCCGTTGCGTTCGAAGATCGCCTCGCCGACGCGGAAGGCCTTCACCTCGGAGTCGAGCAGGAACTCGCGCATCTGCAGGGGCGACAGGCCGTAGAGGATCTCCACCCGGCTGCGCAGGAACTCCAGCCATTCGGAGACCGACATCTTGCCGGGCAGGCCGGCCAGCTTGGCCTCCAGGATCGGTTCGTCGGCAGGCTTCAGGTCGGTGCGGCCGCAGATGTATTCGACCACGTCGTGGCCCTGGTTCATGCAGTGCTTGATCAGCGGATAGCCGGCCAGGGCGCCGATCACATAGACGCCGGGCGTCGTGCCCTCGAAGGTGGGCGACAGTTGCGGGAAGGCGCTCGGCGCGTCGCTGGTGAAGGCGGCGCCGGCGGCCTCTACGAACTTGCGCGGCGGCGCCGAGCCCATCCGCGCGATGATCCGATCGCACTTGTGCCGCGCCGTGCCCTGCGGTGTTTCCACGGTCACCCAGCCCTGTTCGATGAGGCTGGGCGTGGTCTCCGACAGGATGGTCATGCGGCCGGAATCGCGCGCGGCGGTCAGCGCCTTGACGTTGGCGTCCTTGGCCCGGGCGAAGTCGGCCGAGCGGTTGACCAGGGTGACGACATTGCCCTGCGCCTGGTCGGCGGCTAGGCCGAGCGCGTTCTCGATGCCGGCGTCGCCGCCGCCGAAGACGAAGATGTGCTCGTCGATGTACTCGGCCGGATCGTCGAGCTGGTACTGGACGTGGGGCAGGGCCGCGCCGTCGCAGCGCATCAGATTGGGATTGCCCTGGGTGCCGATGGCCAGGACCACCGTCTCGGCGCGGATCACGTCGCCGTTGGTGAGCGCGATGGAGAAGTCGCCCTTGGCGCCGGTGATCGCCTTGGCCTCGGCCTTGTAGCGGACATTCACGCCCGCCTTGGCGGCGTCGGCGTTCCATTGGGCCAGCACCGCCTCGCGCTTGCCGGCGGCGAAATCGCAGTCCGAGCGCAACACCAGCTGGGCCGGCGTCGCCATGACGTGCTTGCCCTTCTGGTAGCGGAAGATGGTGTCGGAGAGGTGGTCGGTCTTCTCCAAAAGGACGTGGCTGACCCCCTTGGCCGCGGCGTGCGCAGCGGCGCTCAGGCCCGAAGGGCCCGATCCGACGATCGCAATCCGAAACACTTCCGACATCCCCGACCTCAGAACCCCCATCCCGAGACGCTATGGGCCCGAGAAGCCCAAAGATCGCACGGTTGGCGGCTTCCCGCCCCCGCGAACCTTTGGCACTGTAGCATTTCCCGTGCCGTGACAATGCGCTCCAAAGCGCCACAGGCCGGAAGGGGAGCACAAAAGTCGATGGCGGCGGAAGTCGGGCAGTTCGCGCTAATTCTGGCGTTGGTCCTGGCTGTGGTGCAGTCGGGCGCCACGCTTTGGGGCGCCGGGCGCGGAGAGCCGGTGCTGATGGCGCTGGGCCGCGCGGCCGCGGTGCTGCAGGGCGGCTTCGTCATCCTGGCCTTCGGCTGCCTGGCGGTGAGCTATGTGGCCTGCGACTTTTCGGTGGCCCTCGTGGCCGAGCATTCCAACAGCCAGCAGCCGCTGGCCTACCGGTTCGCCGCCACCTGGGGCAGCCACGAGGGCTCGATGCTGCTGTGGGTGCTGATCCTGGGCATCTATGGCGCGGCGGTCGCCCTGTTCGGCGGGACCCTGCGCGAGACGCTGCAGGCCCGGGTGCTGGGCGTGCAGGGGCTGATCGGCGTGGCCTTCCTCGGCTTCCTGATCTTCACCTCGAACCCGTTCCTGCGGCTATCGCCGGTTCCGCTGGAGGGGACCGAGCTCAACCCTCTGCTGCAGGACCCCGGCCTCGTCAGCCACCCGCCGCTGCTCTACCTGGGCTACGTCGGCTTCTCGGTGGCCTTCGCCTTCGCCGTGGCGGCCCTGCTGGAAGGCCGGGTGGACGCGGCCTGGGCGCGCTGGGTCAGGCCATGGGTTCTGGCCGCCTGGGTCCCGCTGACCTGCGGCATCACCTTGGGGTCGCTCTGGGCCTATTACGAGCTGGGCTGGGGTGGCTGGTGGTTCTGGGACCCGGTGGAGAACGCCTCGCTGATGCCCTGGCTGCTGGGCACGGCCCTGCTGCATTCGTCCCTGGTGCTGGAGCGGCGCGGGGCCCTGGTCTCCTGGACGATCCTCCTGGCCATCTTGACCTTCTCGCTGAGCCTGGTCGGCACCTTCCTGGTGCGCTCCGGCATCCTCACCAGCGTGCACGCCTTCGCGGTCGATCCGAAGCGGGGGATCTACATCCTGGGCATCATCGCCGTGACCACCGGCGCCGCGCTCGGCCTCTACGCCTGGCGCGCGCCATCCTTGCGCACCGGGGCCCTGTTCGCGCCGCTGTCGCGGGAGGGCGGGATCACGCTCAACAACCTCTTCCTGGTGGCGCTGACCGCGACGGTGTTCCTGGGCACCTTCAGCCCGGTGTTCATCGAACTGGTGGGCAGCGACAAGATTTCCGTTGGGCCGCCCTACTATGCGCGGACCTTCGCGCCCCTGGCGATCCCGCTGCTGGCGCTGGTTGTCTTCGGGCCGATGCTGAACTGGAAGCGCGATACGGTCGCCACAGTGCTTCGCCGTGTCCGGATTCCCGCCGCCATGGCCGCTGTCGCGGTCCTGATCGGCCTGATCACCGTCGGCTGGAAGGGCGTGGTCTCCGCCCTGGCGCTGGGCCTGGCCGCCTGGCTGGTCGCCGGCGCGGCCGCCATCCCGGCGCGGCGCTGGTGGGCCGGCCGGGCGAACCTGCGCCGCGCGATCCGCACCACGCCGCCGGCGGTCTTCGGGCTGTCGCTGGCGCACGCCGGCCTGGGGCTGCTTCTGCTGGGGATCACTGGCGTCAGTGCGTGGCACAGCGACAAGGTGCTGACCATGCGGCCGGGCGACTCCACCGCCTTCGCCGGGCGGACGATCACCCTCGACTCCGTGGGCCTGGCCGATGGCCCCAACTACCAGGCCCGCCAGGCGCGGTTCGAAATCACCGGCAGAGGCGGACCCTACACGCTGGTGGCCGAGCGGCGGGCCTATGCCAGCAACCAGACCACCGAGGCCGCGATCCATGTCACGCCGCTCGGAAACCTCTACATCTCCGGCGGCGATGAGCAGGACGGCGGGATCGTCGTGCGGCTCTGGGACCATCCGTTGATCGTCTGGATCTGGATCGGCGGCTTCGTCATGGCCTTTGGCGGCCTGGTCTCGCTCTGCGACCGGCGCCTGAGGCTGGGCGTCGCGGCCCGCGCGCCCCGGCCCGCGCTGGTTCCGGCGCCGGCGGAATGAGACGTGCGCTCGCCATCCTGCCGGTGGGCCTGTTGGCGCTGGTCCTGGTCGCCTTCATGGTGGGCTTGCGGCGCGATCCGTCGATCCTGCCGTCGATGCTGATCGGCAAGCCGCTGCCGGCCTTTGCGCTGGCGCCGCTGCGGCCCGATGAGCCGGGCTTCGCCTCGGCCGACCTGACCGGCGAACCGGTGATGCTGAACGTCTTCGCCTCCTGGTGCGGCCCCTGCAAGGAGGAGCATCCGGTCCTGCTGCAGCTGAAGTCGCAGGGCGTGAAGATCGTCGGTCTCGACTGGAAGGAAGACGCCATGGCCGGGGCCCGTTGGCTGGCGGCCAACGGCGATCCCTACGTCCGCGCCGGCAATGACGCGAGCGGCCGGACCGGTATCGATCTCGGCGTCTCCGGCGTGCCGGAGACCTTCATCCTCGATCGCCAGGGCCGCGTCCGCTACCGCCAAGTGGGCGCGATCACGCCGGAAGTCTGGAGCCAGACCATCGCGCCGCTGATGGCCAGGCTGAGGGCGGAGTCGTGAGGCGCCTGGCCCTGATTGCCGCCGCCGCCCTGGTGCTGGCCGGGCCGGCCCTGGCGGTGACGCCGGACGAGCAACTCAAGGACCCCGCGCTGGAAGCCCGCGCCCGCGCCCTCAGCCAAGAGCTGCGCTGCCTGGTCTGCCAGAACCAATCGATCGACGATTCCAGCGCCCCGCTGGCCCATGACCTGCGGGTGATCCTGCGTGAGCGGATCGCGGCCGGCGACAGCGACAAGCAGGCGGTGAACTATCTGGTCGCCCGCTACGGCGACTTCGTGCTCCTGAAGCCGCCGTTCCAGCCGAACACCTGGGCCCTTTGGCTGGGGCCGCTGGCGGTGCTCTTGCTGGGCGGCGCGGGCGTGGCGGTCTACATGCGCGGACGGGCCGCGCGGTCCGAGTCGCCGCTCTCGGCGGCGGACGAGGCCGAGGCGGCGCGGCTGCTCGCGGCGGACAAAGGCGACTGATGCTCTGGATGATCCTGACCTTGATGGTCGCCCTGGCCGCTGTGGGCCTGGCCATCCCGCTGATCCGCCGCCACGACGCGGCGCGGACCGCCCGCGGCTCGGTCGCCGAGGTGCTGAAGGGCCAGATCGGCGAGATCGAAGCCCAGGCCGCCGCCGGCGCCCTGCCGGCGCACGAAGCCGAGGCGCTGAAGGCCGACGTCAAGCGCCGGGTGCTGGCCGAGGGCAAGGAGCCGGACGCGCCCGCGCGGCCGCTCAGCGAACGCACGCTGCTGATCCTGGCGCTGGGCCTGGTCGCCGTCGTGGTGCTGGCCGCCACGGGGCTCTACCTGAAGATCGGTCAGCCCAACGCGACGGGCAGTCAGCCCCCGGCGACCGCCGCCAGCGGCGCGCTGCCGCCCGGCCATCCGAACGGCGAGGTGGCTTCGATGATCGGCCAGCTCGAACAGCGCATGAAGGCTTCGCCCAACGACGCCGAGGGCTGGCGGATGCTCGGCTGGTCCTACCTGCAGGTGGGCCGCAACGCCGACGCCGCCACCGCCTACGGCCGCGCGGTGGCCCTGGATCCGCACAATGGCGAGTACCTCTCCGCCCAGGGCGAGGCCACCGTCCTGGCCGCCCAGGGCCAGGTGACGCCGGCGGCCGAGGGCATCTTCCGCAAGGCCGTGTCGCTGGACGCCAGCGACCCGCGCGCCCGCTACTACCTGGCCATCGCCAAGGACCAGAAGGGCGACGCCAAAGGGGCGATGGACGACTGGATCGCGCTCCTGAAGAGCGCCCCGCCGGACGCGCCCTGGGCGCCGGAGGTCCGCAGCTTCGTGGAGAAGGTCGCCCAGGAGCGCCACATCGACCTGACCGGCCGCCTGCCGCCTGCGCCGGCCGCCACCGCGTCGGCTGACGCGGGACCGCCCAGTCCTGCGCCGGGTCCGACCTCCGATCAGGTCGCCGCCGCCGGCCAGATGAGCGCCGAGGGCCGCCAGGCGATGATCGAAGGCATGGTGGCGAAACAGGCCGCCGCCCTGAAGGCCAATCCGCGCGATCTGGACGGCTGGCAGCGGCTGATCCGCGCCCGGATGGTGCTGGGCCAGCCGCAGGCCGCCGCCCAGGCCTACCGCGACGCGGCCAAGGCCTTCGCCGGATCGCCGGCCGACCAGGCGGCTCTGCGCCAAACAGCCGCGGGCCTGGGCGTGCCCGGAGTGTGAAAACATGGGTATGCGTTTGACGCGCGGTTAACTCTATTCGGCCAGGATCATCCCAACGATATGGGGGGATTTGCTGTTGAGCGGAGAGGCCAGCCGTACGGCGCCGCAAGCGCCCGCGCGTCGTCAGCAGGTCTCGGAGGGCTTGCGCCTCTATGGCGCGTCAGCCCGCAACCTGTGGCCCCGGATCGTGGCCTCGTTGGCCGTGGCCGCCGTCGCTGTCCAATCCATCGGTCTCATATGGACCTGCGCCTGGCTCGCCATCGTCTGGATCGGCCTGGCCGCGGGCATTCGCCTGGTCAGCGCCGCCGAGAGGGAACAGACCGCGAGCGCCCAGGCTTGGGTGAGCCGGCTGATCAGCCTCAACACCGCCGTCTCGACCCTGTTGCAGGCCGGCATATTGGTGGCGATCTGGGCTGCCGGCGACGATCTACAGCGCGCCTTCGCCATCGTCGCCACCTTCGTCGGCTCGGCCTATGTGCTGCTGCAGTACTATTCCGACCTCAAGCGTTTCCGGATGCTGCTGGCGCCCTATGTCGGGACCTTCCTCTTCATCGCCTTCGACCTGACCCATACCGGCGGATGGCGGGTGGGCGAGATCGTCACCTGCCTCGCCGCGGCGGTCAGCATCACCAACTTCTTCTTCCTGTCGCGCCGTCTGCTCGACCGCTCGCGCTCGGCCCTGCGTCAGGCCCGCCAAAAGGCGCGTGAAAACGAGCTGTCCGCCGAATCCGCCAACGCCGCCAAGTCGACCTTCCTGGCCACCATGAGCCACGAGATCCGCACGCCGTTGAACGGCGTCCTGGGCATGGCCCAGGCCATGGTCGGCGACGAGCTCTCCGAGCGCCAGCGCGATCGTCTAAGCGTCATCCACCGCTCCGGCGAAGCCCTGCTGGCCATCCTCAACGATGTGCTCGACCTGTCGAAGATCGAGGCCGGCAAGCTGGAGCTGGAGGAGCTGGAGTTCGAACTGGCCGAGGTGGCGCGCGGCGCCTATTCGGCCTTCACAGCGTTGGCCAACAAGAAGGGGCTTTCCTTCGCCCTCGACATCGAAGCCGCCCGCGGCCGCTATCTGGGCGACCCCACGCGGCTGCGGCAGATCCTCTACAACCTGATCTCCAACGCGCTGAAGTTCACCGAGCAGGGCGAAATCCGCGTCACAGCGCGGCGCGACGGCGACATCCTGGAACTGTCGGTGAAGGACACCGGCGTCGGCATCCCGCCGGAGAGCCTGCCGAAGCTGTTCGCCAAGTTCGACCAGCTGGACTCGTCCACGACGCGGCGGTTCGGGGGCACCGGCCTGGGCCTGGCCATCTGCCGCGAGCTCGCCCAGCTGATGCAAGGCGAGATCGACGTCCAGAGCGAGCTGGGCCTGGGATCCAAGTTCATCCTGCGTGTCCCGCTCAGGTGGGTCGGCGAGGAAAAGGCCGTGGCGTCCGGCGGCGGTGTGGCGGAACTGCGCGCCGAGCAGTCGGAAATCGCCCTGCGCGTGCTGGCTGCGGAGGACAACGCCATCAACCAGCTGGTCCTGAAGACCCTGCTGCACCAGATGGGCGTCGATCCGACCGTGGTCGACAACGGCCGCCTGGCGCTTGAGGCCTGGGAAGCCGGCGACTGGGACGTGATCCTCATGGATATCCAGATGCCGGTGATGGACGGCCTGACCGCCACCACCCAGATCCGCGCCCAGGAACTGGCGACGGGCCGGCCGCGCACGCCGATCGTGGCGCTGACCGCCAACGCCATGTCGCACCACGTCGACCAGTACACCGCCGCGGGAATGGACGGCCACGTGGCCAAGCCGATCCAGGCCGCCGACCTCTACGCCGCGCTGACCAGCGCCGCGGTTCCCGCGCAGGCCAAGCCGGGCGGCGGCGCGCGGGCGGAAGTGGGTTAGCGCGCCGGCGGGGCCTTCAGCCACGTCGGCTTGTCGTCGGCGTCGGCGACGCTTTCGGCCAGCCTGTAGAAGAACCGGTTGAACTTGCCCGCCGCCTCGAAATCCATCGGCTGGGTCAGGTCGTCCTGCGGGCGGTGGTAGCGGACCTGGTACCACTCGCGATAGCGCCGCTCCGCCTCGGTTCCGGGCACATAGCCGAAGATGAAGCCGGTCCCGGGAATGCCGGCCTGCATGAACGGCCAGTGGTCGGCGCGCGTCAGCAGGCTGCGCTCCGGCTCCGGATCGGGCTGGATGCGGATCGCCATGGAGGCGGCGACCTCGCGGGCCATGCGGCCCAGCGTCGTGTCGTCCACGGCCAGCTCGGTCATGAGCTCCAGCGGGAACAGCGGGCGAAGCTGGTCGAGGTTGATGTCGGCGACGATGGCGGCTTTGGGCACGGTCGGGTGGTCCACGAACCAGTGGGCGCCGAGCAGGCCCTTTTCCTCGCCGGTGAAGGCCGCGATGACCACGCTGCGGCGCAGAGGCTTGGCTTTGTGCTTGTCGGCGAAGCGGATCAGCGTGCCCACATAGGCCGCGTCGTCCAGCGCGCCGTTGTAGAGGTTGTCGCCGCCCACCGGCTCGCCGTAGCCATAGCCGTCCAGGTGGGCGGTCAGCGCCAGGTACTGGTCGCTCAGCTTCGGGTCGCGGCCCGGCAGGACGCCGATCACGTTCTTGGCCGTGTAGTCGCGACGCGTGAGGTGGAACTGCGCTTTCAGCCGCAGTCCGGGCAGGTCGAAGGCGGTCAGCGGCTGCCTGTCGCCGCCGGCCTTGAGGACGGTGTCGGCGTTCTGGCCCGACCCCGCCAGCATGGTCTTGAAGGCCTCGGCGCTCAACGTCATCACCGGCAGGCTCGCCGCAGCGGGCGCTGGGGTTCCGACGATAGCGACCGCGCGCGCGTAGGCCGCCGGCCAACGCGGCGGCTCGATGGTGAAATAGGGGTCGTCCACCTGGATCAAGCCGGCGGCGCCCGCGGCCGACGCGGCCTGCACGCGCTGACCGGCGGTGGGCAGGCCTGTGCGCTTGGTGTTGAAGCAGACCACTACCTTGCCGCGGGCCTCCGCCAGGTCCTTCGACCCGCAATAGCCGCGGAAGGTCAGCTCGCCGTCCATCTGCGCGGGTAGGCTGTCGGTGGGACGCACGGTGATTTCGTGCAGGAACTTGAGCGGCGTGGCCGCTCGGTCGCCCCGCCAGATGGTGAAGCTGGTCCCCGCCGTCTCGACCCGGCTCTCGTGCACTGGGAAGACTTGGAACCAGCCACCGTTGTCGCCGGCCGGTTTCAGCCCCGCGGCCTTGAACTTCGCCGCCACGATGTCGGCGGCGCGGTCGTAGCCCGCTGAGCCGATGTCGCGGCCCTCCATGGCGTCGGAGGAGAGCGCCTCGGCGATCTGCCACCAGGCCTTGGTGTCGGGGTTCTTGATCCCGGCCGAGCGTGGCGGTGCGGCGCTCGCCCCGCCGGCGGTCAGGCCGGCGAGGACAAGGGCCGTGGCGAGGGTGCGCGCGCTCATTGGTAGCGGTGGAACCAGGCCATGATCGCTGCGGCCTTGGCCGCCGCCTGCGAGGGCCGTTCCGCGAGGCCGCCGTGCGAGGCGCCCGGCACCTGGATCATCTCGGTGGGCACGCCGCGCAGCTGCAGGGCATCGAAGAATTGCTCCGCTTCCGACGGCGGGGTGCGGTGGTCCTCGGTGCCGACGATCACCAGGGTGGGCGTCGTGACATTGCCGACCAGCGACAGCGGCGAACGCCTCCAGTAGTTCGCCTGGTCCTCCCACGGCATCTTGCCGAACCACGAGGTGGCCATGAAGTTGTAGCCGTCGGTGGTCAGCACTTCGCTCGTCCAGTTGATCACCGGCTTCTGGGCGGCCGCGGCGCGGAAGCGGGCGGTCTTGCCGACGATCCAGGCGGTCAGCGCCCCGCCGCCGGAGCCGCCGGTCACATAGAGGTGGTTCGGATCGGCCGAGCCCTTGGCGATGGTGGCGTCCACCGCGCTCATCAGGTCGTCGTAGTCGTGGCTGGGGTAGTTCTTGTCGATCTCGTTGGCGAAGGCGTCGCCGTAGGAGGTCGAGCCGCGCGGGTTGGCGTAGACCACCATGTAGCCGCCGGCCGCATAGAGCTGGTCGTCGGTGGAGAACACCGGGCCATAGGCCGAGAACGGCCCGCCGTGGATCTCCAGGATCAGCGGGTACTTCTTCGACGGGTCGAAGTTGGGCGGGGTGACCAGCCAGGCGTCGATCGGCTTGCCGTCGAAGGACGATTTCACCGCCAGGGGTTCGACCTTGGCCAGGGTCTTGTCGGCGAACAGGTCCTCGTTGAGGTGGGTCAGCTTGACGGTCTTGCCACCCTTGATCACCCCGATCTCCGGCGGCGACCAGGCGTCGCCCATGGTGAAGGCGACGAGCCCGTTCCTGCCGACCGAGAACTCGCCGCCGGTATAGGGCCGGTCCATTTCCGCGCCGTCGGTCAGGCCGCTGGCGACCTCGGTCATCTTCCCGTCCAGGCTGACACGCGCGACCTTGGTGACGCCGTGGTCGGCGTAGTCGACGTAGATGCTCTTGCCGTCGGCGGCCCAGGCCGGCCGGCCCACGCTGCGGTCGAAGTCGCCGTTGATCACGCGGCTGTTCTTGCCGTCTCGGTCCATGACGTAGAGGTGGACGTTGTCGTAGCCGCGGTGGCCTTTGTCGTCGAAGCCGACGTAGGCGATCTTCGTGCCGTCCGGCGAGGGCGTCGGCGCCTGATCGGGTCCCTTGCGGGTGGTCAGCTGGGTCATGGCGCCGGTGGCGATGGAGACCTCGTAGATGTCGCTCTCGCCGGCGTCCCGCTCCCAGTCCTTCGAACGATTGGACGAGAAGAGCAGGCTCTTGCCGTCCGGCGTATAGGCGAGCTGGCCGCCCTCATCGAACTTGCCGAAGGTGATCTGCCGGGGCTGGCCGCCGTCGGCGGAGACCGTGAACAGGTGGCGGTAGCCGGGCCTGATATAGCCCGCGCCATCGCGGCGGTAAGTGAGCCGCTCGATCAGCTTCAGCGGTTCGGCCCAGTGGGCCCCAGGAGGCGGCGCCATCGGCGCGCCCAGCGGCTGTGGCGGGACGGGCGTCAGCATGACGAAGGCGAGCGTCTTGCCGTCCGGCGACCAGGTGATGGCGTTGGGCGCCTGCTCCAGGTTGGCGACCTTGGCCGAATGGCCGGTGGCCATCCAGCGAACGTAAAGCTGAGCGCCGCCGGGGCCGGCGGAGATGTAGGCGATGCGCGTCCCATCCGGCGACCAGACCGGATGCAGGTTCGCCGTGTCGTCCGCGGCCAGCGGCGTCTGGGCGCCGGTCGCCGGATCGATCAGCCAGATCGAGGGGTGACCGTTGTCGGTCATGATGTCCTGGGTCGTGCGCACGTAGGCGATCATGCCGCCGTCCGGCCGCACCTGCGGATCGCCGGCCGCGCGCAGGCCGAAGATGTCGCGGCCCTGGAAGAGGCGGTTGGGGCCGTCGACTGCCTGGGCGGAGGCGGACGACGCGCAGGCGATCGCGAGCGCGGACACGAGCAAGGCAAGACGCATGAATGATCCCCGAAACTTGAAGCGCGCCTAGAAAGGCTGCGCCGGGAGGGTTTGTCCAGCGCGCCGCGGATCGCTACATGCCTGTTCCATGGCCGAAGCCTTCAACGACAAGAATCTGCCCACCGAGAAGGCGCAACGCTATGCCGCTGTGGCCGCGGAGATCGCCGCGGTGCTCGACGGCGAGCTGAATCTGACGGCTCGCATGGCCACGGTGGCCTCGATGCTGGCGGCCAGCTTCGACCATTATTTCTGGACCGGCTTCTATGTGGTCGATCCGGACAAGCGCGAGGAGCTGGTGGTGGGCCCCTACCAGGGCACGCTGGGCTGTCTGCGCATCGCCTTCGGGCGCGGGGTCTGCGGGACGGCGGCGCGCAGCCGCCAGACGCAGATCGTGCAGGACATCGAGGCCTTCCCCGACCACATCGCCTGCGACAGCCGCTCGAAAAGCGAGATCGTGGTGCCGGTCGTCGACGCCGACGGCCGGCTGATCGCGGTGTTCGACGTCGACGCCGAGGCCACCGGCGCCTTCGACCAGCTGGACGCTGATTGGCTGGAAAGAATCCTGCAGGACACCTTCGCGGATTGACGCCGGCACGTTGACGTTCGCGTCAACCGGTCTTGTCTTACGCAGCGGCGCCTTCATACAGTCGTTTTGACGCGCCCATAGAGGCGCTTGGCATACAGTCGTTTTGACGCGCCTATAGAGCGCTTGGATTTTCACCAGGGAGTACGGCGATGGCCGAAGCCTATATCGTAGCTGCAACGCGGACTGCCGGCGGGCGCAAGGGCGGACGTCTCCGCGATTGGCATCCGGCCGACCTGGGCGCGGTGGTGCTGAACGAACTGATCGATCGCACCGGCATCGATCCGGCGGTCGTCGAAGACGTGGTCATGGGCTGCGTCATGCAGGTGGGCGAGCAGGCCACCAACATCGCGCGCGGCGCGGTGCTGGCGTCCAAGCTTCCCGAAAGCGTCCCGGCCACCAGCGTCGACCGCCAGTGCGGCTCCTCGCAGCAGGCGCTGCACTTCGCCGCCCAGGCGGTGATGAGCGGCACCATGGACGTGGTCATCGCCTCAGGTGTCGAGAGCATGACCCGCGTGCCGATGGGCCTCTCCGTCGCCCTGCCGGCCAAGGAAGGCTTCGGCAATCCGATGAGCCCGAACCAGCAGAAGCGCTATCCGAACATCCAGTTCAGCCAGTTCATGGGCGCCGAGATGATGGCCGCCAAGTACGGCCTGTCGAAGGATCAGCTCGACGAATTCGCCTATGGTTCTCACCAAAGGGCGATCGCCGCCACGCAAGCCGGCGCCTTCAAGGACGAGATCATCGCCATCGACGGCCGCGACGGGAAGGGCGACGAGGGCTCGACCGTTCGCCACGATAGCGACGAAGGCATCCGCTACGACTCCAGCCTGGACGCCATCAAGGGCGTGAAGCTTCTGCGCGAGGGCGGCGCGATCACCGCGGCCACCTCCAGCCAGATCTGCGACGGCGCCTCCGGCGTCATGGTGGTCTCGGAAAAGGCGCTGAAGGAATACGGCCTCACACCCCTGGCCCGCATCCACAACCTGACCCTGATCGGCCACGACCCGGTGATCATGCTGGAAGCCCCGCTTCCGGCCACCGAGCGCGCGCTGAAGAAGGCCGGCATGTCGATCGACGACATCGATCTCTTCGAAGTGAACGAGGCCTTCGCCTCGGTGCCGGTGGCCTGGCTGAAGACCACGGGCGCGGACCCGTCGAAGCTCAACGTCAACGGCGGCGCCATCGCGCTCGGCCACCCGCTGGGCGCCTCGGGCACCAAGCTGATGACCACGCTGCTGCACGCGCTGAAGGCCCGCAACAAGAAGTGGGGTCTGCAGACCATGTGCGAAGGCGGCGGCCTCGCCAACGTGACCATCGTCGAGCGGCTCTAGGGCCTACCCGCGATGGCCGGCCGCGTCTTCGCCATCACCGGCGCGTCCGGCGCGCTGGGTTCCGCGGTCGCCAAGGCCGTGGTGGGCCAGGGCTGCCGTGTGGCCCTGATCGACCACGTTCATGACACGCCGCACGGACTTGCCGACGGTGATGACGTCCTGATCTTGGGCGGCGTCGACCTCACCGACGCGGAGAGCGCCAAGGCGGCCATCGACGCGGCGGCGGCGCGGTTCGGCGGCCTGGACGCGGTGCTGAACATCGCCGGCGGCTTTGCCTGGGAAAAGGTGGAGGGAGGCGACGCCGAGACCTGGCGCAAGCTTTTCCGGCTCAATGTCGAGACGGCGGCCAACGTCTGCCGCGCGGCCATCCCACACCTGAAGCGCAGCAAGGCCGGACGCATCGTCAACGTCGGCGCAAATGGCGCGGTGAAGGCCGCGCTCGGCATGGGCGCCTATGCCGCCTCCAAGGCCGGGGTGCATCGCCTCACCGAGGCGCTGGCCGAGGAGCTCAAGGGCAGCGGCGTCACCGTCAATGCGGTCCTGCCCTCGATCATCGACACACCGGCCAACCGCGCCGACCTCCCCAAGGCGGATTTCGCGACCTGGGTGACGCCGCAGGAACTGACGGCGGTCATGCTGTTCCTGGCCGGCGAGCAGGCCAGCGCCGTCACCGGCGCCCTGATCCCGGTGACCGGACGGGTCTAGCCCGCCAGCTCGGGACGATCTTGACGGGCGATACCGAACACCTGGCCGCCGGGGACCGCGAAATAGAAGGTCGCAGTCGCGGGGTAGTGGATCTGCGGCAGGCCCGCCGCGTGCACGGCCGCCTCCAAGCCCGCCGGATCGGACGTCCGGAGCTCCAGCCAGGCTCCACGCCGCGCCGAGGCCTCGTCGAGGGCGCCGGCCGTGAACTGGACGCTGATCGAACCGCCGCCGGGGAACCTGAACGCCAGGATCGGCCCGGCCGGGTCATGGGTCGGCAGGACCGTCGCCTCTCCACAACCGAGCACCTTTGAAAGGCACTTCACCAGCGCGTCGCGATATTCCGGCCGCGCCAGGAAATGCGCGCGATTGCCGAGGGCCGGCCCTGCGTCCGCGGCCTTGACCTGCGCGCCCGAGGTGACTGCCAGGGCGAGGCCCAGGCATCCCCTGCGGTTGATGTCGCTGCTCATCCGATGACCTCCCGCCGCCCGCCCCGATCGGCGAGCCCATCAGGTCAGACGCGCGGACAGCGCGGGAAACGACAGGCGGCCAAACCGGCTAGCGCGGGGCGCGCTGTGCCAGCTTCGGATCGAGGCGGATCGCCGCTTCGTCATCCTCGACCGCGTGCCGCATATCCTTCTTCATGCCGTAGGCTTGGCTACGGAAGCGGTAGGCGAGAGCGTCCTTGTCGTTGAGCGCGATCGCCTGGGTCAGGTCAGCGATGGCGGCGTCGGTCTTGCGCGCGTCGAGTTCGGTGGCACCCTTGCCGCGCCAGGCTTCCTGGTCTTTGGGGTCGAGCGCCACGGCCTTGGCGTAGTCGGCGGCCGCGCCGGCGTAGTCGCCGTTCGCATGGCGCAGGAAGCCGCGATGCCGCCAGGCGGACTGGGCGTCGGGGGTGAGCTGGATCACCTTGTCGAAGTCGGCGATGGCGTGGGCGCGGGCGCTCTTAGCCTCGAAGGCCTGGCCGCGGTTGAAATAGGCGGCGGCGAGACTCGGATCGAGCTCGATCACCCGGCCGAGATCGGGGATGGCGTGGTCCCAGTCGGCCTTGGCGATATAGGCCGCGCCGCGGTTGTTGTAGGCGTCGCGAAAATCCGGATCGAGGCCGATGGCGCGGCTATAGTCGGCGATGGCCAGGTCGTGCTGATTGCGCGCCAAATAGGCGTCGCCCCGCGCCTTGATGGTCTCCGCGTCGGTGGGGTTGAGCGCAATGGCGCGGCCGAACTCTCCGATGGCGGTCTCCGCGTCGCCGTTGGCGGCGAGCGCCAGGGCGCGGTCGCGATGCGCGCCGTTCAGGTTGGGCTCTAGCCGCAGGGCCTCGGCGGCGTCGGCGGCGGCGCGGGCGGCGTCGCCGGTCTTGCGGTAGGTGATGCCGCGGTTGCGCCAGGCGTTGGCGTCGGCGGGATTGAGGGCGATGGCGGCTGAGAAATCGGCGATGGCGTGGGCGTAGTCGCCAGCGTTGGCGTAGAGGGCCCCGCGGCTGACGACGGCGGCTGCGTCCTTCGGCGACAGCCGCACTGCCTCGCTGAGATCGGCCAGGGCGGCGGCCTTGTCCCCGCGCTTCAAGGAGATCGCGGCGCGGTTGAGATAGGCGACGCCGACCCGGGGATCGAGCGCGATGGCTGCGGCGTAGTTGTTGAGGGCGCGGGCGTCGTCGCCTTTGGCGGCGTAGGCGATGCCGCGGTTGACGTGCGTCTTGGCGAAGACGGTGGCGTTGCCGGCCGCGCTCTCGCCGAGCCCAATGGCGGCGTCGTAGTCGGCGATAGCGTGGGCGAGATCGCCTTTGTTCTGAAAGGCGACGCCGCGATCGCGGAGCGCGATGGCCCGGTCGCCGTTGGGCAGGCCCTTATCCTGCAGGATGTGGCTGCAACCCCGGATCGCGTCATCCGGTTTGGGCGAGCCGCAGGCGGTGCGGTCCGGGCTCTTGGTCGCGCGTTCGTTTTCCTGGGCGGCGGCCTGGGTAGCCGCCAGCGCCAGGGCGGCTACCAGCAGGTTGCGGAGGATCGCTCTCATTTCGCGGGCTCCAGCTTCACCACCAACTCGGCGTCGCGATCGATGGCGGCGCGGCTGAAGTCCAGGGGCACGTAGGACCCGGCGGCCCACAGCGGGAAGAGGTCGCGGTAGTGGACGCTGAACGGGTCGCCGGACTGGCCGGGGGTGTTGACGGCGACGGAGTTGTCCCAGGCGCCGACGTCCATCACCAGCCGGACCGAGGCGCCGGCCGTCTGGTTGAAGTCGCCGGGGCGATAGGTGGCCGCGCGCGGGCTCTGCGCCGAGCCCGGGATCTCCAGTGCGCCGGTGCTCATCTGCTGGGCGAGCTGGCGGTTGGCCAGGACCGCGATGGACGGCACGAAGTCGGCATGGTGCAGCCGGCCCCAGCTCCAGGTGGCCATGTCCGGCCCCAGGCGGGTTTTCAGGTCGCCCACGGTCTCGGCGAGGCTGGCCAGCAGGAGAGCGTCGCGGGTCGCTGCGGCTTCGGGCGCTTCCAGCCAGGTCACCACCCCGTCGACACTGCCCGAACCGACCAGCGTACGCGCGGCCGACGGGATCGCGGACGCGACGACGGCCTTGCCCAGATGGTTGCTTACCCAGACCTGATAGATGGCGGCGGCGGCGCTGCCGGTGGTCTCGTCATTGTCCCAGGCGCGGAGCAACGCCAGGGCCCGCGTGACCGCGGGGTCGGGTGAGCTCAGGCCTTTCAGCAGGGCGATGGTCCGCCGCGACATGGCGTCGTGGCTGTCGGTCTGCAGGGCCATAGAGTCGGCCAGCGTCGCCTTGGGCTGGGCCGAGAGCACCTCCTCGATGCGGGTGATCCGCGAGCGGTCGGCCCACTCGTAGCTGATTGTCCGGTTAGCCGGGTAGTCGGCCGGCAGGTTCATCTGGTTGGCGGTGGCGACGAAGCCCCTGGGCGGATTGTGCAGGGCCGGAAGCTGGCTCTCCGGCATCATCCCGGCCCATTCGTAGCGCCCATCGCCGGGCACGGGCAGCAGGCCGTCCCAGTTGGGCCGCGACGGCGTCAGGCCGGCCGCCGACCACCCGATGTCGCCGCCGGCCTCGGCGAAGACCAGGTTGAGCGGCGGCGTGCCCCAGGCTTCTTGACCGGCCTTGAAGTCGGCCCAGGACTTCGCCCGCCACATCCGCGACGACCCGAAGTAGCCGGAGGCGCCGGGCAGGTTCCAGACCGTGCGCATGGCGAAGGCGTGGCCCCCCTTTCCAGTGTCTGGCGTCTCGTCCAGCACGGGGCCGTGGCGGGTGAATTTCAGGGTGACGTCGCGCGGCGCCTCGCCCTTCACCTCGATGGTCTCGTGGACCACCTTCATCGGCTCGAAGCCGCCCTTGTAGCGGTAGGAGTCGCCCTTGGTGTCGTAGACGTAGAGGTCCTCCTGATCGATGTAGAAGATGGTCAGGCCCCAGGCCATCTGGCCGTTGTGGCCGAAGGAGACGCCGGGCAGGGCGGGCTCGCCCGCGCCGATGATGTCGAGGTCCGGCGCGTTCAGGTGGACGATGTAGCGCAGCGACGGGGCGCCCACCGGCCGGTGCGGGTCGTTGGCCAGGATCGGGCGGCCGGTGGCGGTGCGCGACGGCGCGATCACCCAGTTGTTGGAGCCCTCGTTCTGATAGGCGTCGAGCGCCTCGGCCAGCTGCACCTGCGGCGCAGCCTCGGCCTTCCTCCCTCCGGCGGTCAGGGCCTCGAAGCTCACCGGCTCAGTGGCCAGCAGATAGTCCTTCAAGAGGTCCGCTGGGACCACGCAGGGGTCGAGGCCGGCGGGCACGACCGGGGTGTGCGCCGGCGACAGCGTGCGGCGCAGGCGGTCGGCGGGCAGACCCGCGGCGCAGGCCACCTGGGCGCGGGCGACTTCGGATGAGACGTTGGAGACCAGAGCGTGGCTGCGGATGCGCAGGATGTCTTCGGCGGCCCACATCTCTGGCTTGCTGGCGGTCAGCTTGAACTCGACCGGCAGGGGCCGCTTGCCGGCGTTCACCTCGGCCACATAGGCGTTCACGCCCGACGCGAAGGCCTCGACTACGTCGCGCGCGCCCGGCGCATAGGCGGCCCACTCCGCCGCCATGTCGCCGCGATAGAGGAAGAGCCGTGCGGCGCGGTCCTGGGCGACATAGGACGGCCCCAGGCTGGCCGAGAGCCGCCCCAGGCCGCGCTTGCGCCACAGGTCGATCTGCCAGAGCCGGTCGCGGCCGGCGTTGTAGCCCTGTAGGAAGAAGGCGTCACGGCTGCTGGCGGCGAAGATGTGCGGGATGCCCCAGCGGTCGACGACCATCTGCGCCGGCGCGTTGAGGCCCGCGACGCTCCAAGCCTCCTGCTTCACCGCGGTCGACTGCGCCGACGCCGCGCCGGCGAACAGCAGGCCTGCGATCGCGCCCAGCAGCGTCTTGCCGATCCTGATCATGTCCGCTCCCCAACCCTTGTTGCGAAGAGTTGACGACAGATCGACGGTTTCGTCCACGCAGGCTTGCGGCGCCCCTGGGGTAGGGTTTTAGAGTTCCCTGAACCAGCAAGGGGAAACGCCATGATCGGCTATGCAACCATCGGAACGAACGACCTCGACCGCGCCAAGATCTTCTACGATGCCGTGCTGGAGCCGCTGGGCGGCCGACGCACCTTCGCCAACGGCGAGCGGATGCAGTTCTACGGCTCCAAGGAGACGCCTGGGATGATCGCCATCTCCAAGCCCTATGACGAGCAGCCGGCGAGCGTCGGCAACGGCAGCATGTTCGGCCTGCCCGCCGCGACGACCGAGCAGGTCGACGCGGCGCACGCCGCCGCCATCGCCGCGGGCGCCACCTGCGACGGCGCGCCCGGCCAACGTATGCCGACCTTCTACGGCGCCTATTTCCGCGATCTCGATGGCAACAAGATCTGCGTCTTCAAGCTGGGCTGAGATGATCAGCTACGCCACGATCGGGACCAACGATCTCGATCGGGCCAGGGCGTTCTATGACGCCGCCCTGGCGCCGCTGGGCGGCCGCCGAACGCTCACTTATGAGCGGTCGCAGTACTATGGCGGGCCGGGCCGCGGGGCGATGCTGGGGATCGTCCTGCCGTTCGATCGCGAAGCGGCGACCGGGGGCAATGGCGCGATGGTGGCCCTGGCGGCGGGCTCGGCGGCGGCGGTCGATCAGGCCTACGCCGCGGCCCTGGCGGCGGGCGCGAGCTGCGAGGGCCCGCCCGGCCAGCGGATGGCCAATTTCTACGGCGCCTACTTCCGCGATCCGGACGGGAACAAGCTCTGCGTTGTCTATATGGGCGAATAGCGCCGAAGCTATTTCGCCGCGGCCGGCGTCGGGGTCACCCGCCAGACGATCCCGCCGACGTCATCGGCGACCAGCAGGGCGCCGGTCCTGTCGACGACCACGCCGACCGGGCGGCCCTGGATCTGCTGATGCTTGTCCAGGAAGCCGGTCAGGAAGGCCTGCGGGGCGTTCTGCGGCTGGCCGCCCGCGAAGGGGATGAACACCACCTGGTAGCCGTTCAGCGGTTTGCGGTTCCACGAGCCGTGCTGGCCGATGAAGGCGCCGCCGCGATAGGACATCGGGAAGGCCGCGCCGGTGTAGAAGATCAGGCCCAGCGAGGCGGTGTGGGCGCCCAGGCCGAAGTCCGGGGCGATGGCCTTGGCGACCATCTCCGGATTGGCCGGCTTGGCGCGGACGTCGACGTTGTGGCCCCAATAGCTCCAGGGCCAGCCGTAGAAAGCGCCGTCCTTGACGCTGGTCAGGAAGTCCGGCGGCAGATCGTTGCCGATTTCGTCGCGCTCGTTGGAGACCGTCCACATGACCCCGGTGGTCGGCTCAAAGTCGATGCCGTTGGGATTGCGGATGCCGCTGGCGAAGATCCGCGGGTGGGCGGTGACGATGTCGTATTCCCAGATCGCCGCGCGGCCGGTCTCGTTCTCCAGGCCGTTGTCGCCGACGTTCGAGTTGGACCCCACCGTGGCGTAGAGCTTGGTCCCGTCGCGGCTGGCGACCACGTTCTTGGTCCAGTGGTGATTGATCGGCCCGCCCGGCAGGTCGAACACCTTCTGGCCGGTCCCGGTCTCGCTGGTCTGGCCATCGGCGTAGGGGAAGCTCACCACGCCGTTGTCGTTGGCGACGTAGAGGGTGTGGCCGACCAGGGTCATGCCGAACGGCCGGGTCAGGCCCTGGGCGAACAGCATCCGGCTTTCGGCCACGCCGTCGCCGTCGGAGTCGCGCAGCAGGAAGATCTTGTTCGGGCTGGGCTTGGCGGAGCCCACCTTCTTCATCAACATCTTCTGGAAGAAGCCCTTGATCCCCTGGTTCGACTTGTCAGCTGTGGAGACCTCCGAGGCCGACTCCGCCACCAACACATCGCCGTTCGGCAGGACGTAGAGCCATCGCGGATGGTCCAGGCCCTCGGCGTAGCGGGTGACCGTGAAGCCCTTTGGCGCGACTGGCGCGGCGCCCTCGGCCCAGCCCACGACCTTGGGCGTGCCGACGGTGGGGATCAGGGAATGCTCCGGCTTGGGCAGCGGCGGATTGGGGCCGTAACCCTTCCAGGCGTCGGAGGAACCCGCGGGCATGCAGGCGCTGAGCGACAGGGCGGCAAGGGCCGCGGCGGCGAAGAGGCTGGTTTGGCGCATGTGTGAAGTCTCCCTGTCCGAACTATAACCCAAGCTTCGCCGCATCTGTTGCACCCTGACGTGGCGGCGCCGTTGCGCAGGGGCCGGAAAGGCGCTCCCATGGGGTCAGGGAGCGACGACATGGACCTGAACGAAACGCCCGAAATGGCGGCGTTCCGCGGCGAGGTGAAGGCCTTCCTCACCGCCCACCGCGACGACTACGCCGCCGGCGCCGCCAAGGCCCCTAAGGCCTGGCAGCAGACGCTGATCGCCCACGGCTATGCGGCCCGGACGATCCCGCGTGCGTACGGCGGCTATGGCGCCGAGCCCGACATCCTGAAGTCGCGGATCATCGCCGAGGAGTTCATCGCCGCCGCCGCGCCGCGCGGCATCGCCAACCAGGGCGTCTCCATGCTGGTCCCGACCCTGCTGGAGGTGGGGTCCGAAGAGCAGAAGGCGCGCTGGATCGAGCCGACGCTGAGGGGCGACATCGTCTGGTGCCAGGGCTACTCCGAGCCGGGCGCAGGCTCAGATCTCGCGAACCTTCAAACAAAGGCTGTAGAGGACGGAAAAGACTTCGTAATTTCCGGATCCAAGATCTGGACGAGCACGGCGCACATGGCCCAGATGATGTTCGCCCTGATCCGCACGGAGCCACAGGCCGCCAAGCACGAGGGGATATCCTACGTGCTGATCCCGATGGATACGCCGGGCATCGAGGTCCGGCCGCTGAAGACCATGACCGGCGGGTCGGAATTCAACGAGGTTTTCTTCGCCGACGTCCGGGTGCCGCAGGATCAGGTGGTCGGCGGGCGCGGGCGCGGCTGGTTCGTGGCCAACACCACGCTGAAGCACGAGCGCGGCATGCTGGGCGATCCGAACGCCACGGAAGCGCGGCTGAACGCCCTTATCGAGCTGATGAAATCCGAGACGGTCGATGGCCAGAAGGTCATCGACAATCCGGTCTTCCGCGACCGGTTGATGCAGCTGCAGGGCCGGGTGCTGGCGATGAAGTTCAACGGCCTTCGCCTGCTGACCGCGCAGCTCACGCAGGAGCCGACGGGCCTGGCGGGCCTGATCGTCAAGCTGCAGGGCTGCGAACTGAACCACCAGCTGGCGGCGCTGGCTATCGACGCCCTGGGCGAGCTGGGCATCCTCTACACGGACGGGCCGCACCTGCGCGCCAAGGGCCGCTGGCAGTGGAACTACATGTTCGACCTGGGGCTGATCATCGGCGGCGGGACCGCCCAGATCCAGAAGAACATCATCTCCGAACGCGGGCTCGGCCTTCCGCGCGAACCCAAGCCGGCGGCGGCTTAGACGCATGGATTTCGCCCTCACCCAGGACCAGCGGCTGATGCAGGAAAGCCTGGTCCGCACGCTGGAGCAGGCGTCCAGTCTGGATCGCGTGCGCAGGTTCGCCGGCGACCTGAAGGACAAGGGCGCCGACGTCTGGCAGGCGCTGGTCGAGTTCGGCCTGGCGGGGATCGTGATCCCGGAGGCGCATGGCGGCCTCGGCCTGACGATGCTCGACGCGGCCCTGGCTTCGGAAGCCCTCGGCGCGGCCATCGCGCCCGTGCCGTTCATGGGCGTTGTGCTCGGGCCCATCGCCCTGCTGCGCGGCGGCTCGGCGGCGCAGCAGGCGCTGTGGCTGCCGAAGATGGCGTCCGGCGAGGTCATGGCGGCCGCGGCGATCTCCGAGCCGATCGCTGGAGCGCGTGACGGCGCGGGCGTGACGGCGAACGGCGGCAAGCTCAGCGGCAAGGCGCTGTTCGTGCCGGGCGGCATGGCGGCGGGACTGCTGGTCGTAGCGGACGTTAGTGGCGGCCTGCATCTGGTGAAGGGTGACGCGACGGGCCTGACACGAAGCCTGATGCCCGGGATCGACGAGACGCGGCGGCTGGCGGAACTGACCTTCAGCGGCGTCGTCGCCGAGCCTCTGGGCGGCGGGCCGGAACTGCTGGCGGCGCTGCGCGACGCCGGCTGGCTGATGGTGGCCGCCGACAGCCTGGGCGCGGCGCAGGTCATGCTCGACAAGGCCGTGGCCTACGCCAAGGAGCGCCGCCAGTTCGACCGTCTGATTGGGTCTTTCCAGGCGGTGAAGCACCTGTGCGCCGAGATGGCCGCCGAGCTGGAGCCCTGCCGCTCGCTGGTCTGGTACGCCGCCTATGCCTTCGACGCCGCGGCCCAAGGCGTCTCTGGCGAGGCCTCGCTGATGGCGGCGCACGCCAAGGCGCTGACCTCCGAGGTTGGCCGCTTCGTGGCCCGCACCTCGACAGAGGTGCACGGCGGCATGGGCATCACCGACCTCTTGGGCCTGCATTTCTGGTTCAAGCGCCTGGGCCTCAACCGCCAGCTGCTCGGCGGCCCGGAGCGGGTGCGGGAGATCGCGGCGCGTCTGCAGGGACTGGCGGCGGCTTAGACGTGCACCGGCGGGACGCGCTGGGCCCAGGGGTTGGCGGCTTCCAGTTCGTAGGCCAATTCGAAAAGCATCCGCTCGTGGCCCGCGCGCGCGGCGAACATGGTCCCGATCGGCAGGCCGGCCTCGGTCCAGTAGAGCGGGACGCTCATCGCCGGGGCGCCGGCGATGTTGTGGATCGGGGTGTAGCCGACGTACTCGATGAGCCGCGCGACCAGGGTGTCGAATGGAACCAGCGGCCCGATCTCGCCCAGCTTCGGCGGATCTGACGACAGCACCGGGGAAAGCACCACGTCGAACTGATAGGCGGTGAACCAGGTGTCATAGGCCAGGACATTGGCCTCGAGGCGCCTCAGCGCCTGGTCCAGCTCCTGGGGTTTGGCGCGCGCCGCCATGTCCACCAGTCCCAGACTGAAGGGCTCCAGCAGCCTGTCGTCAGGCTTGCGGCCTGTGGCCTTGGCCACGCGGTCGGCCAGCTGTTTTGCGCTACTGGCCCAGAGCGCCAGGAAGTCATGGATGAACTGGTCGCCGTCGTAGGGCAGGCGGACGTAGTCGACGCGGTGGCCGAGGCTTGCGACCAGCTTGGCGGCATGATCGTTGGCGGCCATCACCTCCGCGGTCGGCGAATGGCCTTCGCCGTTGGCCATCATGACGCCGACGCGCAGGCGCTTCTTGCTGGGGCCGCCCACAACGCCCACCGGCGGAAAGCTGGCGTCGGGCTTGTGGTCCTCTGTCAGGGCCAGGAGGGCGGCGCTGTCGCGCACGCTGCGGGTCAGCACGTGCTCGACGCCGAACGCGGTGATGCCGCCCTTGCCCTCCCAATCGTCGATCCGGCCGCGCGAAGGCTTGAGTCCGAACAAGCCGCAGTGGCTGGCGGGAATGCGGATCGAGCCGCCGCCGTCGGTGGCGTGGGCCGCGGGCACGACGCCCGCCGCGACCGCGGCCGCCGAGCCGCCCGAAGAGCCGCCAGTGGAGCGGGTCAGATCCCAGGGGTTGTGGGTCAGTCCCGTGGCGAGGGGCTCGGTGCTGGGCAGGAAGCCCGCTTCCGGCGTCGCCGACTTGCCCAGGACGATCAGGCCGGCGCGGTCGAAGGCGTCGCAGTTGGGCGCCTGCTCGGTCGCCGGCGGCGCCATCCGGGCGGACTGCGACCCGAAGCGGGTCGGCAGGCCTTTGTAGTCGACCAGGTCCTTGACCAGGAACGGCACGCCCGCGAAAGGGGCCGCCGGCGGCCCCGCCTTGGCCTTGGCCAGCGCCCGGTCGAAGTCCGAGTTGACGATGAAGTTCAGGGTCGGCTGCAGCGCTTCGCACCGGGCGATGGCGGTCTCGACCACCTCGGCGGCGGTGATTTCCCCCCGGCGGATGCGCGCGGCGGTCTCCGTCGCATCAGGCCAGGGCGAGGCGGGCGCGAGCGACGGCGGCAGCGGCCTGGGCGCGGCGAGGGCGTGGCCGGCGACCAGGGCCAGCGGCGCAGCGGCGAGGGCGCGACGGGTGATGCGAGTCATGGCGCGAGCTTGAGCGCGGCGACCCCCGCGCGCAATGCCGGCCGAGCTAGCCTTAGTGGCTCTTGCCGACGTGCTCGGGTTTCCCCTTGCGCTTGGTGTGGGCCATCTTCTCTAGCTCCGTCTCACTCATCGACATCATCGACTTGGACGCGCCCCGGAGCTTGGACTTCGGCGTGTCGCCGCGCTTGGCGGAGAGCGCAGCGCCGGCGGCCTTTTGCTGGGTGGCGGACTTGGCGGGCATGTGGACCTCCTGATTTTCAAGGTCCCCCTTCAACTCGAAATCGCCGGCGTGGTTTCGCTACTTGCCGGCGCGCGGCCGGAAATCCTGATCGGGATAGGCGCCCGCGGCTGGCGATTTGATCACCACCTCGGGATGCGAGAGGTTCTGATGGCAGGCGTTGCAGCCCTTGGTGACCCTGCCGTAGGCGAGCGTGAAGGCCGCCGGATTGCGCGCCTTGATCGCCGCATCGAGCGCATCCAGGGGCGCCTTCATGTTCTGCTGCGCGGCGCCGGCGATATCGTTGTCGCGGTAGACCGGGATGGTCTTGGCGATGCGGTCGAAGGCGTGGCGCAGCTCGTCGGTCTCGTAGGCCGCGTAGGTCCAGTTATGGGCCTGTCCGGCCAGGCTGAGCTTGGTGTGCCGGGGCTGGACGGCCATGGTCATCAGGTCGCCCATGCTGGGGTGATAGTCGGGCTGGGGCGGGGCCGCGACGGCGGCGCCTGCTGCGGCGGCGAGGAGCAGGGCGAGGCTGAATGCGTGCTTCATGGCGCGACGATAGCGTCGCCGGATTGCGGTTCAATTGCAGGCTTGCCCGTTGCCACCGTCCGCACCGGATGATCGGATACTTCCAACAACAAAAGGGGAGACGGCGATGGGCGAGGCCAGAGACGGCGTGGCGCGACGGGGCCTGCTGACCGCGGGCGCGCTTGGCGGGCTGATGGCCGCGGCGCCGGCAGCACAGGCCAAGCCGGGCGGCAGCGCCGGGGCCGGGACGCAGCATCTGTCGACGCCGCCGTCGGCCATCGTCGAGACCCGCTCGGGCAAGGTGCGTGGCTGCGTGCGCCAGGGCGTCCATACGTTCAAAGGTATCCCCTACGGCAGGACCACGGCGGGTGCGGCGCGCTTCCTGCCGGCTGAGGCGCCGGCGCCGTGGAAGGGCGTGCGCTCGGCCCTAAGCTACGGCCCCTGCTGCCCGCAGGTGGTGCGCGGCGGCTGGCAGAGCGACGAGACCGCTTTCATCTACGACTGGGACGACGGCTATCCGGGCGAGGACTGCCTGCGGTTGAACATCTGGTCGGGCGGCGTCACCGGCAAGGCGCGGCCGGTGATGGTCTGGATCCACGGCGGCGGCTACGAGACCGGCTCCTCGCAGGAACTACCCGCCTATGATGGCGAGCGACTGGCGCGCAAAGGCGACCTGGTGTTCGTCTCGGTGAACCATCGGCTGGGCGCCTTCGGCTTCCTGGACCTGTCGTCCTCCGGCGACAGCCGCTACGCCATGTCCGGCAACGCCGGCCAGCTGGACCTTGTCGTCGCCCTGCAGTGGGTGCGCGACAATATCGCGGCCTTCGGCGGCGATCCCAGCAACGTCACCATCTTCGGCCAGTCCGGCGGCGGGGCGAAGGTCTCGACGCTCATGGCCATGCCGAGCGCCAGGGGCCTGTTCCACAAGGCCATCGTCGAGAGCGGCTCGCTGCTTGATGTGGGCGACACCGGCTACACCAAGCGTCTGGCCGAAGCCGTCCTGAAGAACCTCGACATCGCGCCCGGCGAGCTCGGCAAACTCGCGTCCGTGCCGCCGATGGCCCTGGTGGCCGCCGCCGAGAAGGCGAAGAACGCCATGCCGAAACCCCCGCCGGGCAAGATCAACCTCGGCTGGGCGCCCGTGGTCGACGGGACGGCGATCCCGGGGCCCACCTGGGCCAATGGCGCGCCGGCGCTCTCGGCCAATGTGCCGATGATCATCGGGACCAACCTCAACGAGTTCTCGCCCAGCCTGGGCAATACGACGCTGGAGGACATCGACGAGGATCGCGCCAAGGCTACGGCCCGTTCCTTCGGCGGCGCGTCGCCCGCCGCCTGGGCGGCCTTTCGCTCCGCCGATCCCAAGGCCAAGCCGGTGGAGATCCTGTCGCGCGTCGTCTCGGCCCAGTTCCGGGTCCCGGCGGTGGTGCAGGCGCAGACCAAGGCCAGGCAGGGCGCGGCGTCCGCCTACCTCTATCGCTTCGACTATAACCCGAAGACCGTGCTCCACGGCCGGGTGCGCGCCTTCCACTGCGCCGAGATGGCCTATGCCTTCGACAATGTGGACCGCTGCCTGAACGCCACCGGCGGCACGGCCGAGGCCCGCGCCCTGTCGGCCAGGATGTCGGACGCCTGGATCGCCTTCGCGCGCACCGGAAATCCCAACCACAAAGGCCTGCCGCACTGGCCGGCGGTGTCGACGGCCGCCATCCCCAACATGCTGTTCGACGCGGTCTGCACGGTGAAGGACGACCCGGATCGCGCCCAGCGCGCGGCGCTGGCCTGAGGTCAGGATTCCAGGCTGCGGCGCCAGAGGTTATCGCCGACCAGCTCGAAGCCGTTGTCGCGGTAGAGGTTGCGCACGGGCGTGTTGCGCGAGGTCTCGATGATCCGCGCCGTCAGTTGCGCGTGGTCCGCGCTCAGGGCCTTGAGGATGGCCTGTAGGAACCGGTGCTCGACGCCGAGGCCGAGCACCCGGCAACTCAGCGCCAGGGCCGTGATCTCCCCGGCGTCGATCACCGCCGCGCCGACCAGGCCGTGGTCGCCGAAGCGGTCGGCGACCTGGACGGTGAAGACGCTGGCGTCGTCGCGGAGGATCAGATGGGCCAGGTCGAGGGCCGAGAACTTCGCGCCGGTGGCGTTGAACTGGGTGGTGCGCTGGAACAGCTCCTCGACGCGGTCCAGGCGCGCGCCGGGCTCCAGGCGCACGATGCTCGTCTGCACGTTCAGTGAGGCGACGAAAGCCTGCTCGTCGGCGCTGTCGGCCCGGGTGCGCTGGCGGCTGAGCTGGGCCTGGGTGAGGGCGGTGCGCTGGGCCGACTCCTCGGTCACCCGCGGCGCCTGGAGCCGGGGGTCGCTCAACAGCCGCCGGCGCAGGCTGAATAGCTCCTCGCCCCACACCTCCACTTCGGGCAGGCGCTGGCGGACGTTCTCCCGTTCCACCGGATTGTCATCGATGAACAGGAAGGTCTCGAGCGCAAAGCCGAGCTCCTCGGCGATCGAGGCGATGTTGTCGGCCTTGTTGGTCCAGTTGACCCGCCAGGTGACGAAGTCGTCGGGGGTCAGCAGGCGCTCGCGCGGATAGTGGTTCTCGTATTTCCAGAGCTCGCGGACCGTGGCCTCATCGTTCTTGCTGACGCAGGCCAACAGGATTCCGCGCCGCTTCAGGCTGAGCAACGCCTCGTGCAGGCCGAAGAACAGGCCGACGTAGGAGAACGGTCCGCTGACCTCCGGCGACCAGGCGAACGGCGTCCCGGTCTCGGCTAGGACCCCCGGCCAGAGCACCCCGTCGAGGTCGACGATCACGCACTTCTTGCGGTCCTGGCCGGTGACGGTCAGCAAGGCGTTGACGTGCGCCTTGGCCATGACCGCCTCGCGGCCATAGGCGTCGCCGCCGACCGCCTGCGCCAGAGGGGCGGTGTCGGGGAAGATGTCGTGGACCGCGGACTTCTCGTCGGCCGGCCGCTGCAGCATCCAGCCGGGCGATCCGAAGTGGGTGTAGCCGACCTGGCCGTCGTCCAGCAGTCGCTCGGCGCCGGCCGCGGCGAGGGTGGCGGCGACGTCGATGACATGCACGTCCGGATAGGTCTCGGCCAGGTCCGACAGCAGGACGTTGGCCAGGCGGAAACGGTTGCGGTGGCCATAGCCGCCGCGGTCGGCCATGCCCAAGGGCTGGACGGTCGGCTCAGGCAGGTTGTCGATCAGGATCGGGGCGGCGGTGTGCTCGCGCAGGCCCTCGATGATCCCGCGGGCCTGGGCGATGTAGGGCGCGCATGGCGGCGCCTGGCTGTCGGCGGCCAGCGGATCGGTGATCGCGTGGCGGGCGGAGAGCGCGCCGATGATGATCGCGTCGTGCTGGCGCTCGGCGGCCAGACGAAGGTCGTCGGGAAAGGTCGCGGCGACCCTCAGGTCGACGCCGCGTGCGGCGGCTTCGCGGCGAAGGAAGTCGGCCTCCATCTGGATGTCGCAGTCGCCGAACAGCAGCACGTCCAGGCGCCGGGCGCCCGGCTGCAGGTCCGCAGCACTCAGCGCCGCGCCCGTCGACCAGTAGGCCTCGCCGCCCTCCTTGGCCTCGCGCCGCAAGCGGTCCAGGGCCTCGACCGGATCGCGCCCGTAGTAGGCGCCTAGTTCCGCCGAAAGCTCCGCCAGTTCCTCCTCGGGAGATTTGTCGGTCAGGATCTGGCGCTCGATCAGCATCGAGAAGGAGCCCACCTCGGCATTTTCGCCGAGATCCCTCGGCGTGCGGAAGAACTCGATCATTTCGGCCAGGTGGGCTCCTTCTCGATGCTGAAGAACTCGATCATTTCGGCCAGCTCGTGGTCGACCACCAGCCGCATCTGGGTTGCGGCATGGATCACCAGCACGCGCCCGTCGCCGACGGGCGCCAAGTGTGCGAACTGCGAGAGGCGCAAGATCATCGAGGGCGGTCCAGGCGGATGGCGGTCCCGATCCTTAGGGTCTGACCGGCGAGCAGCGGATTAACGCCTGAGTCTGATGCGATCCGATTTCAGAGCCAACGGCGCACTGGGCGTATCCGCCTTTCGCCGGAGCTCGCGACCGCCTAGATGATACCGATGGCTGTCGCCTTCACCCGCGAGGAAGACTACGAGGCCCAGGCGGCGAACCTGCCGGACCGGCCGATCTCCACACACCCGAACCTGGTGACCGCCAGCGGCCTGGCGGCGATCGACGCGGACCTGGCGAGCGCACGGGCGGCCTATGCGGCGGCCCAGGCCGAGGGCGGGATCAGCGCCGACCGCACGGCCATGGCGCGGGCGACCCGCGACCTGCGCTACTGGTCCGCCCGCCGTGGCAGCGCACAGCTCACCGAGCCGGAGCCGCAGGCCGGCAAGGTGCAGTTCGGCGGCACGGTGGAGATCGAGCGCGAGGATGGCCGCCGCCAGACCTTCCGCATCGTCGGCGAGGACGAAGCCGATCCGGCCAAGGGCAGCGTGTCCTACGTCTCGCCCCTGGCCCGAGCTCTGCTCGGCAAGGGCGAGGGCGACGTCGCCACGATCAACGGCGCCGAGGTCGAGGTCGTCGCGGTTCACTAGTCAGACCTGCTCGCCAAATGCGCCGGCTGTTGCTAGCCTGGACGCGCCGAGACGCCAACAAGGGCGTCCGCTTGGGAGGGGTGAGATGAACCGCAGACTCGGAACCACGATAGCCGCAGGGCTTGCCGCCCTGGCCGCGCTCTGCGCCGCCGGCGCCGCCAGCGCCAAGGACTACCTCGGCGTGGCCTGCAAGAGCCCGCCGCCGGCCCACTGCAACGGCGACGCCTGCCAGCCGCTGCTGGCCGATCCGGGCAACGCCACCGACCCCAAGACCGGCCGCAAGTTCTGGCTCGACTACCCCTGCGACCTGAAGCCGGGCGACAAGGTCGTCTTCATCCTGAACATCCATGGCGCCGGTTCGATCGGCCAGTGGCAGCGCCACTACTTCCCGGCCATGGACTACAAGGACAAGTACAAGCTGGTGGTGGCGACGCCGACCGCGGCGACCTCCCCATCCCGTGTCCCCGGCCAGCCGGGCGTGCGGGTCTGGGTGGCCGACGCCGACGACGCCCACCTGCAGAACATCACGACCGCGGTGTTCGACGCCTTCGGAAAGCAGAACATCAAGTCCTTCTGGCTCGCCGGCCACAGCCAGGGCGGGGCGACGTCGCACCGGATAGTCTGTAGCGACTTCTTCAAGGACAAGGTCGACGGCCTGCTCAGCCTCTCCGGCGGCCGCATCGGCCGCGCCGAGATCAATCCGCGGTTCGGCCCGCCGAAGGCGGACGGCTCGCCGCCCGACCCGCGGCCGGCCGGCGCAGGCGGCGGCCTGCTGGGCGCGGCGAACCTGCCGGCCTGCCAGTTCAGCCACATCTTCGAGACCGGCGAGCATGAGATCGTCAGCCTGCCCGCGACCTCGCCGCTCGCCGACCAATGGGGCTGCAGCGCCCGGGTCGAGGAAAGGGACGTGGTCGATACGACGCCCGGCTACGTCTGGGACTACGCCCGCCAGGGCTATCCGGTGTGGGGGATGAAGGCGCGGCCCGGCTCGGCGCACGTCTGGGTCTATCCCAAGTGCAAGGATGGCCGCGTGGTCGCCGATGTGGAGCGGCTGGACAAGGGCCACACCGAGGGGCTCGAACCGCACGTCACCGAGGCGATCATCAAGCTGATGGTGGCCGCGCCCGGCGGCAAGGCGCAGCACGCCAGCTGATCGCCCCGGGCGCCATGCTCTGTCTAGCGGAGGCGGGCGGGCGATGCTCTAGTCCCCTCGTCTCTGGGGAGGACACCGAGTGACCGACGCCGTTATCAAGCCCGCCGCCAAGGCCAAGCCGGTCAAGCCTGCCCGGTCGGGGTTCATCCCCTTCATCCCGGCCAGCGTCGTCCTGCCGGAACTGACGGTCCTGCACCTGGTGATCGGCGCGTTGCTGGGTGTGGTTTTCGGGGCCTCGTCACTCTACCTGGTGCTGAAGGTTGGCCTGACGGTGTCGGCCTCGATTCCCGTGGCGGTGATCTCGATCACCCTGTTCCGCCTGCTGCAGCGGTTCGGCATCGCCAAGGCTTCGATCCTGCAGAACAATATCGTCCAGACGGCAGGCTCGGCCGGGGAATCCATCGCCTTCGGCCTGGGCGTGACCATGCCGGCGATCATGATCCTGGGCTTCGACATGGAGATCGCCCGGGTGATGCTGGTTGCCGTGCTGGGCGGTCTGCTCGGCATCCTGATGATGATCCCGCTGCGCCGCGCGCTGATCGTCGAGCAGCACGGCATCCTGAAGTATCCCGAGGGCACGGCCTGCGCCGAGGTGCTGAAGGCCGGCGCGACGCGCGGGGAGCATGAGATCGGCCAGGAGGCCGGCCAAGCGCAGACCGAGGCGGAGATCGCCGCCGGCGCACGGACCATCGTCACCGGCTTCGGCGTCGGCCTTGTCTACAAGCTCTGCGAGGGCGTCTTCAAACTGTGGAAGGACACCCCGGAACAGGTGTTCGGCGCGCCGCTGGCGAAGGCCTCAATCGCCGCCGAGATCTCGCCGGAGCTGTTGGGCGTCGGCTACATCATCGGGCCGCGGATCGCCTCGGCCATGGCCGCCGGCGGGGTGCTGGCCTACATGGTGCTGATCCCGATGATCCAGTTCTTCGGCTCGGCCGCGACGGGGATCATCCCGCCCGGCAAGGCGCCCATCGCCGGAATGTCGCCGGGCGAAATTCGCAGCGCCTACGTCCTCTACATCGGCGCCGGCGCGGTGACCGCCGGCGGCCTGATCAGCCTGGCGCGCGCCATGCCGACCATCTGGCGCAGCCTGCAGGCCGGCCTGACCGATTTCGGGGTCAGGCGCGATGCGGCGGCCGCGGTCCCGCGCACCGACCGGGACCTGTCGATGAAGTGGGTGGCGCTCGGCCTGCTGGTGCTGGTGGCCGGCATCCTGATGGCCCACTCTCTGCAGATGAACATCCTGGGCGCCCTGCTGATCGTGCTGTTCGGCTTCCTGTTTGTCACGGTCTCCTCGCGGCTGACCGGCGAGCTGGGCTCGTCTTCCAATCCGATCAGCGGCATGACCGTGGCGACCCTGCTGCTCACCTGCCTGATCTTCCTGCTGGTGGGCTGGACGGGGCCGACTTACTACGTCACCGCGCTGTCGGTGGGCGGCATCGTCTGCATCGCCGCCTCCAACGGCGGCACGACCTCCCAGGACCTGAAGACCGGCTTCCTACTGGGCTCCACGCCGCGGTCCCAGCAGATTGCGATCATGATCGGCGCGCTGGCGTCCGCCATCGCGCTGGGACCGATCCTGCTCGCGCTGAACCAGGCGGCCACGGTCTATGTGCCTCAGCCGGCCGGTCCCGCCGCCGTGGCGCCTGCCGCAGCCGCGGCCCTGCCTACGGAGGCGCTGAAGGGCCCGCAGCACGCTCAGGACGGCGGCGTCTATCACGTCTGGCAGAAGGCCGATCCGTCGGGCGGCGCCGCGACGCGCTATCTGGTCCGCAACGACGGCACGCTGGCCTATCTGGTCGATCCCGGCATCAACGGCCACGTGAAGGTCCGCCCCGACGGCACCTCGGTGACCAAGTACGACGCGCCCAAGGCGACCCTGATGAGCTACATCATCAAGGGCATCCTGAGCCGCCAGCTGCCCTGGGCGCTGGTCCTGCTGGGCGTGATGATCGCGGCAGTGCTGGAGATGTGCGCCATCCCGTCCCTGGCCTTCGCGGTGGGCGTTTACCTGCCGGTCTCATCCTCGCTGCCGATCTTCGTCGGCGGCGCCGTGCGCTGGCTGGTGGACCGCAACAGCCGCAACCTGGCCCCAAAGACCAGCGAGGGGGCCGAGACCCTGTCGGAGGCCGAACTGTCGGCGGAGTCCGACCGCAGCCCGGGCGTGCTCATGGCCTCGGGCTATATCGCCGGCGGGGCGATCGCCGGCATCGGCATCGCCTTTTCCGCCGGCGTCCTGGGCAATTTCGACCGCGATATCACCAAGCTGATGGAGGGGATCAATCCGGTGTTCAACGGCGCCTGGTCGGACCTGCTCTCCTGCCTGCCGTTCCTGGGCCTGATGGCGCTGCTCTTCCGCGCCGGGTCGATCAGGAAGCGTTAGGGAGCCATCTCGGTTCACCAGGCCAGCAGATCGAGGCCCGGGATGTCCTGGAAGGCCGCCGGGTTCTGGGTGACCAGCGTCGCGCGGTGAACCAGCGCTTGGGCGGCGATCATCCGGTCCAGCAGCTTGCGGCGCGAATAGCCCGCGGCCTCGACAATGGTGCGGTAGGCCTCCGCGTCTGCGTCGCCGAACGCGAGGACGGGCATCCGCTCTAGAATCTCATCGAGCCTGAGGCGCCGCGCCAGCGCGTCCGCCCGATCGCGGTGAGCGCCGCCTTCGAGTTCGATGCGGGTTACGATCGAAAGGACGGCCGAGGTCGACAGGGCCGCGACGCGGTCTTCGATCTCCGCCTCACCGTCGCGAAGACGGATCACGATGTTGGTGTCCAGCAGGTAGGCCAAGATTCAGAGGCCCGGGCGTTCCGGCAATTCCTCTTCGTCGCGCACTTCGATGCTGCTGGGTTTCGGAAGCGCCCGGAGGCGGTCAATAAGTTCGCGCATCGGAGGTTTCTTCGGATAGATCGTCAGCACGTCGCCGGACCGCACCACAGTCACTTCTACATCGCGACCGAAGGCCACTTCCTTCGGCAACCGGACGGCCTCGCTGTTGCCGCTGCGAAAGGTCCTGCTGTCGACGGTGGTCATCGCGTCCTCCGCGTCATCACGTGTATATACGTCTCGGGAGCGTCGAAGACAAGATTTGGCGCGCGAGCTGATCGTTCTACCCGCGAGCCAAGCCAGAGTTACGGCGGCGTCGCGTCGTTCAGTTGATCACCTTTTCCGCGAACCGCTCCATCTCCTCGTACTGCGGGCTCATCTGCAGGAGGAGGAGGTTGAGGCCGGCTGCTTCGTAGGCGGCGATGCGCTCGCGGATTTGCTCGGCTGTGCCGATCAGGTTGGGGCGCAGGCCGCGGTTGGAAACCGAGTACTCGGCGATCTTCATCTCGCGCTCCAGCTGGGTGCCGGAGAGCCACTGGTCGTAGTTGCCGAAGCCCGGGGCGTTGGGGTCCAGCGTGGTGATCCGG
>NZ_DATAPY010000149.1:0-32770 GCF_036264965.1 Phenylobacterium sp. | reverse complement strand
CAACGACACCCCGGCCGTAGCCAGCCGCGCCTACGACGTGAGCCGCGACGGCTTCGTCATCGCCGGCGGGGCCGGCATGCTGGTGCTCGAGGAGCTGGAGCACGCCAAGGCGCGCGGGGCCAAGATCTATGCCGAGATCATCGGCTACGGCGCCAACTCCGACGGCTACGACATGGTCGCCCCCAGCGGCGAGGGCGCCGCACGGTGCATGAAGCTGGCGCTCGACGGGTTGAAGGGCCGGCGGGTGGACTATCTCAACCCCCATGGCACCTCTACCCCGGTGGGCGACGGCAAGGAGATCGACGCCGTCCGCGCCGTGTTCGGGGACAAGATGCCGCCGATCTCCTCGACCAAGTCCCTGACGGGCCACAGCCTGGGCGCGGCCGGGGCGCAGGAGGCGATCTACTGCCTGCTTATGCTGAACAACGGCTTCGCCTGCGAGAGCGCCCACATCGACAATCTCGACCCGGAATTCGCCGACCTGCCGATCCTGCGCGAACGCTCCGACAAGCCCCTCGAAACGGTGATGAGCAACAGCTTCGGCTTCGGCGGGACCAACGGCTGCCTGGTGATGGCGAAAGTCTGATCGCCGGAAGAGTCGTCCACGAACCACACGCCGTCAGTCCTTCCCCTCGCCGTAGAGGTCGAGCTGCTGTTTCTCCAGTTCGCTGGCGTAGCGGCGGGTGACGTAGGCCTCGGCCAGCAGGCCCAGGACCTGGCCCTCAGGCCCGATCACCGCCAGTTCGTCGGTCTCGGTGGTTTCGAAGGCCCGCATCACCGCCTCGATGTCCATTTCCGGCGACAGCACGTCCTCACGGCTGACGGCCAGGGTCTCGGCGGGCGCCTCCAGGTCCAGGCCGTCGGCATAGGCGCTGGCGGTGACCATCACCCCCACATACCCGCCGAACTCGTCCGCCAGCAGCACCCGCTGGGTCGAGCCCAGGGGATAGCGCCGCCGGAATTCCGCCAGGCTGATCGTGGCAGGCGCGGTCGGCGGGTCCTTGCGCATCATCTTGCCGGCGGTGAGCGTGCGCATCCAGCCGACGTCGCGGGCCGAGCGTATCGTCTCGCCGCGCAGGTGCAGCCGCCAGGTGGAGAACGAATAGCCGAACCGCTCGCGCACCACCGTCGAGGCGATCAGGGCGGCGGCCAGGGTCGCGGCGGCGACGCTGAAGTCCCGCGTGGTCTCCAGCACCAGGAAGCTCATGGTCAGCGGCCCGCCGACCACGCTGACCGCCAGCGCGCCCATGCCGACCAGGGCGGCGTTTTCGGGTGAGAGCTTCTCGATCGAGGCCATGTCCGCGACCCCGGCGTAGAGCTGGCCCACCAGGGTGCCCAGGAACAGGGAGGCGAAGAATAGGCCGCCCCGGAACCCGAACCCCAGCGAGATCACCGAGGCCAGGGTCTTCAGCACCAGCACGACGGCCAGGATCGCCAGCGGAACGCCCACCGCCAGGTCGAGATGCAGCGCCCCGTGGCCCGCCGAGAGCGTCTGGGGCGAGATCACCGCCAGCACGCCCAGCAGGAGGCCGCCGATCGCCGGGCGGATCACCGCCGGGATCGGCGACGTCCGCACCCAGCGCTCGGCCAACGCCACCAGACGCATGATACCCACCCCGATCAGGGCGCAGATCAGGCCGAGGCCCGAATAGAGGGCGTAACCCAGGACATCGGGCGTCTTCTGGGCGGCGATCTCGATGGAATAGGGCGGCGCGCCGATGGCCTTGGCCACCATGACGCTGGTCAGGCAGGCCGCGGCCACCGGCGCGATGGCTGACGGCGTGTAGGAGCCGATGACGATCTCGAAAGCGTAGAAGGCCCCGGTCAGCGGCGCGCCGAACGCGGCGCCGATGGCCGCGCCGGCGCCCGCGCCCAGCAGGATGCGCATATCGTGGCGGCGCAGCTTCATCTGCCGCCCGGCCCAGGACGCCGCCGCCCCGCCGGCCTGGGCGTAGGCCGCTTCCAGCCCCACGGAGGCCCCGACGCCGTTGGAGAGCACCGTCTGGGCGCAGACGATGATGCTGTCGACCAGGCCCAGCACCCCGCCATAGAGGGCGTTGGCCTCGACCACGTCCACCAGGCCCGAGCGCCTGCGCTGCACCAGCCAGGTGAAGAGGCCCAGCACCAGGCCGCCGGCGGCCAGCCACAGGGCGGTGATCGGGGCGATCTGGGCCGCCGCGCTCAGCCGCTCGTCGAACTTGATGCCGTAGAGCAGGGACTGCAGGCCATGCGCCAGGCTGCTCTGCACCACCGCCAGCAGGCCGGCGGCCGCGCCCACCACCACCGACAGCGCGATCAGCCACAGCTCGCTGGTCCGCATCCGCCGCCGGATCGCGGTGAGCAGGCGCATCGGCGCGCGCCGCGGCGAGGTGACAAAGGGAACGTCGATCATCCGGGGGGTCTTTGGCGCTCTCCGGTGCTCTGAACCATCGTCATACGCCTAGCCGGGCGAAGAATTGAAGACTTCGATCCGCTTGCCCTTCGTGCCGGCCCCGTCCACAAACCGGCCTCGACGACGACAATGCGAAGGGAGACGCGGCGTGGCCGAGGACTATCAGATGCCCAAGGGCGAGCTTATGCGCGGCAAGCGCGGGGTGATCACCGGCGTCGCCAATCACCAGTCGATCGCCTGGGGCATCGCCAGCCAGCTGGCCGCCCAGGGCGCGGAGATGGCCTTCCTGCACCTGCCGGGCATGGAGCGCCGGGTCGAGCCGCTCGCCGAGAGCATCGGGGTCAAGGTCCTGGCGCCCATGGACGTCACCGACGACGCCTCGATGGATACGGCTTTCGGCGTGGTCGAGAAGGCCTTTGGCAAGATCGACTTCTTCCTCCACGCCATCGCCTTCGCCAACAAGGACGAGCTGAAGGGCAGCTTCGTGGAGAACACCACCCGCGAGGGTTTCCTGCGGGCGCTGAACATCTCGGCCTTCAGCTTCGTGGACTGCGCGCGGCGCGCGGCGGCCCTGATGCCGGAGACCGGCGGCTCGATCCTGACGCTGACCTACATGGGCTCGGAGCGCGCGATCCCGAACTACAACACCATGGGCGTGGCCAAGGCGGCGCTGGAGGCCTCAGTGCGCTACGCCGCGCGCGACCTGGGCCCGAAGGGTATCCGGGTCAACGCCATGTCGCCCGGCGCCATGAAGACCCTGTCGCTGGCCGGCATCTCCGGCGGACGCGGCATGCTCGCCAAGGGCCGTGCGCTCTCGGCCATGCAGGAGGACACCTCCATGGAGGGCGTCGCAGGCGCGGCGCTCTGGCTGCTGTCGGACCTGGGCCTGTCGACCACCGGCGAGGTGATCCACGTGGATGCTGGCTTCCACATCATGGGCTTCCGTGAAGACGAGGCCGGAGAAGGCTGACCCCATGGCCGACGCCGCCCAGGACGTGGACGTCATCATCGCCGGCGCCGGAATCGCCGGGGCGACGCTGGCGCTGGCGCTGAACCAGGCGGGGCTGAAGCCGGTCCTGATCGATCCTGTGGTGTTCGACGCGCAAGTTGCGCCGACCTTCGACGGCCGCGCCTCCGCCATCGCCTACGCCGCCTTCCGCCAGTGGCGGGCCCTGGGGGTCGGGGACGCACTCGCACCCCACGCCCAGCGGATCGAGCAGATCCTGGTGACCGACGGCTCGACGCCCGGCGCCGCCTCCGGCCCGGCCAGCCCGTTCTTCCTGCGCTTCGATAGCGCCGAGATCGCCGACAGCTCCGACGGCGAGCCGCTGGGCTACCTCTTGGAAAACCGCCACATCCGCGCGGCCCTGGCCCAGGCGATCCTGGAGGCCGGCATCGAGGTCCTGGCTCCGGCCAAGGTCGCCAGCGCCGCCTTTGGACCCCGCGAGGCGGTGGTCACCCTGGCCGACGGCCGCACTCTGCGCGCGCCGGTCGCCGTCGGCGCCGAGGGCCGCGGCTCGGTGATCCGCACCGAGGCCAGGATCGGCGCCATCGGCTGGGACTATCCGCAGACCGGCGTGGTGGCGACCGTGCGCCTGGAAAAGCCGCATGAGGGCGTGGCCCACGAATACTTCCTGCCCGGCGGCCCGTTCGCGATCCTGCCGCTGACCGAGAACCGGGCGAGCCTGGTCTGGACCGAGAGCCGCGCCCGCGGCGCCGCGCTGAGGACCGCCCGGCCAGAGATCTTCCAGGCCCACCTCGACCGCCGCTTCGGCGACTACCTGGGTGACGTCCGCGTCGAGGGTCCGGTGTTCACCTACCCCCTGAGCCTGCAGCTCGCCGAGCGCTTCACGGCCTCTCGCGCGGCCTTGCTGGGTGACGCCGCCCACGGCGTCCACCCGATCGCCGGCCAGGGTCTGAACCTCGGCCTGAAGGGCGCGGCGGCCCTGGCCGAAGTGCTGGTCGAGGCGATGCGCCTGGGCGAGGACATCGGCTCGGAGGTGGTGCTGGAGCGCTACGCCGCCTGGCGCCGGTTCGACACCGTGACGCTGAGCGCCGGGATGGACGCCTTCGTGCGCCTGTTCTCCAACGACAACCCGCTGCTGCGGCTGGCCCGCGGCGCGGGGATGGCGGCGGTGAACCGCATCGGCCCCGCGCGGCGGTTCTTCATGACCGAGGCGGGCGGCGCGGTTGGGGATCTGCCGCGGCTGCTGCGGGGCGAGGCGCTTTAAGACCTGCGGCGCGCCGGGTCGTCGATCAGAACCCATTTGCCGCCATCGATCGCAACAAACGCAGTCAATGATTGCCAATGATGACGACCGTTCAGTTGTTCATAATCGCACGCGAACTCTGTCGGTTCCTCCTCGAAGCCATGACAATGAACCCTGCGCACTTTCGGACTCGAAACGAGTCGGCCATGCGTGACGAGCGCTCGCGACAACTCTGCATTGGATGGCCCCACCGGGGATGCGACGGACGACAGCGGCGCCAGCACGGCGATGATGATGAGGATGAACGCACGCATGGCTGGACGGTGCGAGCGGCCCTCGATCGGGTCAATAGCTCCGCAAACACCCCAACCCTTAAATCCACGGCGGCCAATCTTGCTTGGGCTTCGGGTCTGCTCAAGGACGCGCCTCTGGCGCGCCGCTCCGCGGCGAGGGCGAAGCCCTCGTCCTTGACCAGACCCGAAGCCCAAGCCGAAAATCTCGCCATGAGGTTTAAGGGCGTTTCCCACTCCTGAGAGTAGGAAGGCGCACGGCTTCAAAACCTCCCCCGTTAGCGGCAGCATTCGGGGGAGGTGGCCCGAAGGGTCGGAGGGGGCGTTGGGGCCGTGCTCTGAAGTCGGTGCGACAGCAGCGCCCCCTCCACCACTTCGTGGTCCCCCTCCGCCCGCTTCGCGGGGGAGGTTTTGGGGCCATTTCGCATTTTGACGAGTATTCTCCGTTCAGAGCCCCGGCCTGCGCGGCTAAGCTCCCACCCATGCGCCTCCGCCTGACCCTCCTCGCCCTCTGCGCCGTCCTCGCCGGCTCCGCCCGCGCCGCGGATGACACCACGCCGCGCATCGCCGTCATCTCCGCTTTCGCCCCCGAGCTCGTCGCCCTGGAGAAGGCCGCCACTCACAAGCACACCGTCACCCTTGCGGGCACGGTGTTCACCACTGGCGTCCTCGAAGGCAAGCCCGTCGTCCTGTTCCTGAGCGGCATGAGCATGGTCAACGCCGCCATGACCACCCAGCGGGCGATCGACCGGTTCCACGTCAGCCGCATCGTCTTTTCCGGCATCGCCGGCGGCGTGGACCCCGGCCTCGACGTCGGCGACGTGGTCACGCCGGATCAGTGGGGCCAGTACCTGGAGAGCGTGATGGCGCGGGAGGACGCGCCCGGCCACTACGCCCCGCCGGCCGGCGAGCCGCTGACCGGCGCGCCCTTCGGCATGATGTACCCCAAGGCCGTCGAGGTGCTGCGCGCGCCGACCGCGGCGGAGCGCCGCGCGTGGTTCCCGGCCGATCCGGCTCTGATCGCCGTGGCGCGGCGGGTGGCCGGCGGTGTGGCGCTGAAGCGCTGTACGGCGGCGGGCCTCTGTCTGAAGACAGCGCCGCACGTCGTCGTCGGCGGCAACGGGGTCTCCGGCCAGGCCTTCGTCGACAACGCCGCCCTGCGCGCCTGGGCCTATTCGACCTTCCACGCCGAGGTGCTGGATATGGAGAGCGCGGCGGTGGCCCAGGTGGCGCTGGTCAACGGCACGCCGTTCATCGCCTTCCGCAGCCTGTCGGACCTTGCGGGCGGCGATCCGGGGGCCAACCAGGCGGGGACCTTCTTCCAGCTCGCCTCGGACAACTCCGCCGCCGTGGTGCGGGCCTTCGTGGCGGCGTTGCCCCGATAGCCTTGCACCAGCTAGCCCTTCGCCAGGTAGACGAAGCGCAGGACGAACAGGGCCGCCAGCACGAACAGCAGCCAATCGCTTCGCTGCGCCTGACCGCGCAGCAGTTTCAGGGCCGCGAAGCTGGTGATGCCGAAGGCGAGACCGTTGGCGATGGAATAGCTCAGCGGGATCGTCACCATGGTCAGGAAGGCGGGGATGGCGACGCCCGGATCGGCCCAGTCCACCTCGGTCAGGGCGCCGACCATCATCGAGCCCACCAGGATCAGGGCCGGGGCGGTGGCGGCGCTGGGGATCGCCTGCACCAGGGGTGCGAACAACAGGGTGACGAGGAACAAAACGCCCACCGTGACGCTGGTCAGGCCGGTGCGCCCGCCGGCTGCCACGCCCGAGGCGCTCTCGATGTAGCTGGTCACCGTGCTGGTCCCGGCCAGAGCGCCGGCCATGGTCGCCATGGAATCGGCGATCAGGATGCGGTTGAGGCGCGGTATGGCGCCGGCCTCGTCGACCAGGCCTGCCCGTTTGGTGACGGCGACGAGGGTGCCAACATTGTCGAACAGGTCGACGAACAGGAAGACGAAGATGATCTCCAGCAGGGTCGCGCCGAAGCCGCCCTTCAGGTTCAGCGCGCCGGGGATGTCGAGCTTGAACGCCGTGGCCGAGATGGCCGTCAGGCTGTAGCCGCCGGGGGTCAGGTGGGCGAGGCCCAGCGCCCAGCCGGCGGCGGCGGTCACCAGGATGCCGATCAGCATGGCGCCCTTCACCCGCCAGACTTGTAAGGCTCCGATCAGCAGCAGGCCCAGGACCGACAGCGCCGCCGTCGGCTGGGTGAGGTCGCCCAGACCGACGGCCGTGGCCGGATTGGGGACAATGATGCCGGCGTCGCGCAGGCCGATGAAGGCGATGAACAGGCCGACGCCTGCGGCCACGGCGGCGAACAGCGAACGCGGGATCGCCGCCACGATCATCTGGCGCACGCCCACCAGGGTCAGGACCAGGAAGGCCGCGCCCGACAGGAACACGCAGCCGAGCGCCGTCTCCCACGGCACCCCCATGGCCTTGACCACCGTGTAGGTGAAGTAGGCGTTCAGCCCCATGCCGGGCGCCAGCGCCAGCGGGTAGTTGGCGATGAATCCCATCAGGAGGCTGCCGAACCCCGCGGCCAGGCAGGTTGCGGCGGCCACCGCGGCGACCGGCAGGCCCGCCTCGCCGAGGATCGTCGGATTGACCACTACGATGTAGGCCATGGTCAGGAAGGTGGTGAAGCCGGCGAACACCTCAGTCCGCGCGGTGGTCCCGTGGCCGCTCAGGCCGAAGATCCGTTCCAGCATCGCCCGCCCATCCCCGATGTGATGACGACGCTAGGGGAGCCCGCCGGCGAACTCCAGGCTTTCGCCCGCCGGGTGCGCCCGGACCGTCCGGGCGCCTATTCGGTCTGCAGGGTGAACTTCGAGGCCATGACGCAGGTGGCCACATTCTTGTGGATGCGCAGCGTGGCCGGCTGGCCAGGGCCCGGTACGAAGAAGAACCGGCCGGCGGGCGAGGCGACGGTCAGGGCCGCCGGGCTGGTGAACTGGCAGACCTTGTCGGTTCCGAACCCCCTGCCGCCATCGTCCTTCACGTCGGAGCAGGAAACGTCGCCGGCGATGCGGCCGAGCGTCACCCCGTCGTAGTCGAAGGTCTTGGGGGCAACCTCGTGCTTGGTGTTGAACTCCGTCTCGCTCATCGCCGGACAGGGCGGGCCCTGAATGTCCCATTTCTTCGCGAGCGCGATGGCCGCGTTGCGGTCGCGCACCGCCTGAGAGGTAACCAGCAGCGCGGCCGCTCCGACCACCACGATCGCCCCGATCACATGGGCCAGGCCATAGCGGCGGACCGCGCCGAAATCGCGCGCTTTCCGGGGGCCGGCCTCAGTCGGCATCGGTGAGGTCGCGCGCCTCTTCCGGCAGCATGATCGGCACGCCGTCGCGGATCGGATAGGCCAAGCGCGCCGAGCGGCTGATCAGCTCGCCCTTGACCCGGTCAAGCTCCAATGGCCCGTGGGTCACGGGGCAAACCAGCACCTCCAGCAGGCGCGGGTCGACGTCGACCTCGGTCGGCGCGGGTTCGGACACGATATCGCTCACGGCTGAAAACTCCTCGGGCCGATATTACTACTGTAAAGAATGGCCCTCGTCATCGCCGTCATCAACGCCGTCGATCTCCAGCAAGGTGGAGAGGGTTTCGAAGCGGCCCGCTAGGTCGGGCGCCTCCAGCAGCGCCTGCTTCTCCGCCGGTTCGAAGGGCAGGCCCATGGCCAGCGAATTGACCAGGGCCTCCAGGGGCGCGCTCTGGGCGGTCTCCCAGTCGATGTCGAGTTCGCGGCGGTTCAGATAGCGCTTCAGGGCGCTGGCGAAGCGTTCGCGGGCGGCCTTCGGGGCCTGGCGCGCCTCATCCTCGACCAGGTCGGCTTCGAAGCGGTCGTAGCGGGCGCGCAGCTGACGATAGGGCGTAGCGATGAACAGCTCCTCGCCCGCGTCGAAGCGGCAGACCCCGGTCAGGGTGATGAGGTAGCGGCCGTCGGAGGTCTCAGCGTAGCTGGTCACCCGGCCCACGCAGCCCACGTTGGTCAGCTTCGGCCGCTCGCGGTCGCCGCCAGCGCGGGTCTGGATCATGCCGATGATCCGGTCGCCGGCCATCACGTCGTCGATCATGTTGAGGTAGCGTGGCTCGAAGATCTGCAGCGGCAGGTCGCCGCCGGGCAACAGCAGGGCGCCGTCCAGCGGGAACACCGGGATCATCTGCGGCAGGTCGGCGGTGCGGCGATAGGCCGGCATGGGGATCAGGTCCGGACGCCTCAGCTGAACAGGATGGCTGACAGCCGGCGGCGGCCGTTGCGGGAGATCTCCGACATCTGGCCGGCCGCCTCGAAGACGATGAGCAGCTGTTTCCGGGCCGCGTCGTCGTTCCAGGCGCGGTCCTTCTCGATGATGGTCAGGAGCTCGTCGGCGGCGGCCTCAAGGCGATGGCTGCCGGCCAGCGCCTTGGCGAGCTCGAAGCGGGCCTCGTGGTCGTCGGGATTGGCCGCCAGGCGCTTTTCGAATGGGGTGGTCTCGGACGGGGCCTCGGCGGCCAGGGCCAGGGCGGCGCGCACGCTGTCCAGGTCGGGGTCCTTGGCGTCGGGGCCGGCCATCTCGACGATCTCGCCGGCGCGCTCCACGTCACCCGATGTCAGATAGACCTTGGCGAGGCCGCCCAGCGCCTTGGCGTTCTGCGGGTCGGCCTGCAGCACCTCGGCGTAGGCCTGGGCCGCGCCGCCCATGTCGCCCAGCTCCAGCGACTCCTTGGCCAGCGTCAGGAGATCGTCGATGGGCGAGGGGCCGCCTGACCCCTTCAGCTTGGCCAGCTTGTCGACGAAGGCCTTCACCTGGCTGTCGGGCACCGCGCCCATGAAGCCGTCCACCGGCTGGCCGTCCACAAAGGCGAAGACCGCGGGAATCGACTGCACCCGAAGTTGGCCCGCGTAGGCTGGGTTCTTGTCGATATCGACCTTCACCAGCTTCACGGCGCCTTTGGCGGCGGTGACCGCCTTCTCCAGCGCAGGCCCCAGTTGACGGCAGGGCCCGCACCAGGTCGCCCAGAAATCGACGATCACCGGGGCGTCGCGCGAAGCGTCCAGCACGTCGGCGGCGAAGCTGGCGTCGGTCGCATTCTTGATGATGTCGGCGGCCGGCGGTCCGGCGGTTTCCCCGATCAGGCTCATGGCCAGTCCTCGAACTCAGTTAGCGAAACGCATGGAGCGCCAAGATGGTCCCGACATGCGACGGCTTCAACGCAGGATCACCGCCATGGCCGCGAAATCCACGATCAGCGGCGAGACGCCAATGGCCGCCAGAAACGCGCGGAAGCCCGCCCGGCTGACGCCGGTGGTGGCGGTGTTGGTCAGGGGGTGGAAGTTCACCCGCGCCGCCTCGGCCAGGTTCCGGTCGAGCACGAACCGCACCCGGCGATCCGTGTCGTTGATCAGACCGAAGGCGGTGACCGAGCCCGGCGTCACACCCAGCGTCTGTTCCATCAGCGCCGAACTGCCGAACGACAGCCGCCCCGAGCCGATCACGGTGTGCAGCCGCTTCAGGTCGATGACCGTGCGGTCCTGGGCCGAAATCAGCCACAGCTGATCCTTCGCATCCTTCAGGAACAGGTTCTTGGTGTGGGCGCCCGGGATCGCGGCCTTGATCTCCTCGCCCTCGCCGACCCGGAAGACGGCCGGATGGTCAAGCGTGTCGTGGGCGATCCCTTCGGCGTCCAGTAGGGCGATCAGATCGGCACGGCTCTTCATGGTCCCGCCTTTGCACCAGCGCAGGCGCGGTCGCAATTCGTTGTGCCGTTTTGGATCAATGCTGGGCTGAGCGCCCGGCGAATACGAAAGACTGGACCCGATGAAGCTTCGCCTTCTGGCGCTCGCCGCCACGACCGCGACCGCCCTGGCCGCCGCCTCTTCGGCGTCGGCGGTCACCTACACCATCAACGCCGTCGCCGGCGTGAACATCACCGATCCCCTGATCACCGACTTCAACAGCGATCAGGCCGGCAACATCACGGACCTGGCGACCGGCTATCAGTTCGACCAGGGCGGGAACGGCTTGGCCTTCACCCGCGATGGCGGTCTCGGCCTGCTGCCGAACGTCAGCGCGCCGCCTCCGGCTGACAACAATGTCTCGGGCGCCTACTACGAGACGGTGCTCGGCAACGGCGGTTCGGCGACCCTGACCTCGGACGTGGGCATGAACGACTTCCAGTTCTACATGGGCTCGCCCGACGACTTTAACGGCATGAGCTTCACCTTCGTGGACACGTCGAACCAGGCGGTTACCCTCAACGGCCAGGCAATCTGGGGCGGCAATCCCCAGGGGAACGGCGACCAGTCGGAAGGCTTCACCGTCAGCTATCACTTCGACACGGCGGTGAAGTCGATCACCTTCACCTCGGGCAATCAGAACGCCTTCGAATTCGACAAGCTGGCCGGCGGTGTGCCGGAACCGGCCTCCTGGGCCCTGATGATGCTGGGCTTCGGCGGCGCCGGCTCCATCCTGCGCAGCAAGCGCCGCCGCCAGGCGGTCGCCGCGACGGCCTAAACCTTCCAGGGGCCGCACAGGCCCTCGGGCGAAAGACGGACGAGCCTCGGCCCGCACCTCGCGGCCGGGGCTTTTCCATGCGCGCGTTGCTGGACGCGGCCGCGGCCCGCTGCTTTAGCTCTGGAAAGCCCTGGTCCCTAGAAGGTCGCCCCGAAGAACATGCCCGCCCTGGAATTGGAGTGCTATCCCACCGTCGAAGCCGGCGTGACGCCGCCCGACATCGTCCCCGGCCGCCAGAACCGCGACTGGATGGACAACTTCCACGCCCGCCACGCCTACCGCTGCCTGCCGATGAACATGGCCAACACCTCGGGCTGGGAGATCCTCTGCCCGATGACCTTCAACGCCGAGTGGACCGGCGGCATCCACCAGGATGACATCAGGATCTGGACGGACAATCCGCACCCGCACCTGACCCGCTTCGCCAAGAGCCACTTCAGCCACGGCGTCATCACCATGCACACCGGCTATATGTTCAAGACGCCGCCCGGCTGGTCGATGCTGGCCATGGGCGCGCCCAACCACATCAAGGACGGCATCCAGCCGCTCGCCGGGGTGGTGGAGACCGACTGGCTGCCGTTCCCCTTCACGATGAACTGGCTCTTCACCCGGCCGGGCCGGGTTCGGTTCGAGAAGGGTGAGCCGTTCTGCTTCATCACCCTGCTGCAGGACAAGTTCCTGCACGACATCCAGCCGGTGATCCGCAGGCTCGATTCCAACCCTGAACTCGCCCACCAGTACGGCGTCTGGGAGAAGCATCGCACGGAGTTCAACCAGCGGATCTTCCGCCAGGACCCGGAGGCCACCAAGGAGGCCTGGCAGCGCTATTACTTCAAGGGCGAGTACCCTGAAGAGGTCGCCCCGGCCCGCGAGGACCATGTCAACAAGCGCCGCCTGAAGGAGCCTTCCTGGCGGCGTTAGGAGCCCCGGCGATTTCGCCGCGCCAAACCGCCCTCGGGCCGCTTGCAAACGCTGGGGGCGTCTGCCATAAGCCGCCTCTCGAATTTTCGGGGCGGTTTCCGACCTCGAGGAGCGCGGGCGTAGCTCAGTGGTAGAGCACAACCTTGCCAAGGTTGGGGTCGAGAGTTCGAATCTCTTCGCCCGCTCCAAATTTCCGCGAAAACCAGCACCTTGGGTCGGCCGCTCACACAGCGGCCAGCCTGGGGCGCTGGCCGCCGCCGGAGCGCGCCCGTGCGCTCGCCGAAGACGCCTTTGCGCGTGCAGCCGCTTGGGGAATTCCGTCCTGCGCGCGGGCGTGACCGGGCGCAGGTTGCGGCGGGGCGCTTCTGCAAGTAGGCCGTGGTTTTTCCAAGACTAGGATTGGGCCAGGACTGCGGCCGAAAGTTCAGATCTCTTCGCGAGATCAAGAATTCGGGACGACTGCCATATATCAACGCCATCTCGATCAACACGGGCGCGCTTGACGGGTGTTCGAAAAAAAAGTTCGCCTTATGGGAGAAAGGAGTCCCGCTCCCGTTAACGACCTATTATTGATGAAATTGAAGGGCAGGCTCCAAGGGCGAGGCTGCGTAGCTGGTTGGGGATCTGGACATGAAGATGAAGCTGTTTGCAGCCGCGGCGGTCGCGGTTGGTTTTCTGGCGGTCGCCGGTTCGGCCTCCGCGACGACGATTATTACCCAGGGCGGTGAAACGCTGGCGATCGACGCCGTCGCCACGCCGTTCACGCCTACGCTCACGGGGAGCGGCATGACGATGATCGACAACTTCGACTCGATCAGCCCCGCCTTCGGATTCACGGTTAGCGGCGGGACTCTCGCCACGGGCACGTCGGGCACCGCCGCGGCGCCTCCCGGCGACGCCACACAGTATGAAGCTGTGGAGACCGACAGCCCGTTCACGATAACGGACACTCTCGGCTCGCTGACCCGGATCAGCTTCTATATGGGATCGCCTGACGCCACCGATGGCTTGATTAACAGGCTGTCGGTGACGGTGAACGGGGGCCTTGGGCCTATCGTCCTGACGGGAACGGACATCTGGGGCGGCCCCGGCAACCAAGTTGGCGACGGCAACCAGAACGACGGCTTCCTCATCACCTATACCTTCTCGCCGCAGACGGTTCATTCGCTCACGTTCAGCCAGTCCGGCGGCCCGGCGTTCGAGTTCGACAACCTGGCCGCGGCGATCCCGGAACCGGCGTCCTGGGCTCTGATGATCGGCGGCTTCGGCCTGGCCGGCGCTTCGCTCCGCGCTAAGCGTCGCCAAGCGGCGACCGCCTAGCAAACACGTCATCCGGGCCTTCGGTCCGGGCGAACGAAAAAGAGACCCTGGCCGCGAAGCCCGCGGCCAGGGTTTTTTCGTGGGCGGCGCTGGGGTACCTAGGGTCGGCCGAATCCAGGCTGGACCACGCGAAGGCTCCCGATGACCCATGATCCCGCGCTTGAGGCCCATGAACACGCCGAGCACGCCGAGCACGCGGCTCACGAGCACGATCCTTTCATCAACCGGGTCTCGATCACCATCGCGGTGCTGGCGGTCCTGGCGGCGGCTGTGGGCAGCCTGGAGACCATCGAGGCGGGCGGCGCGATCACCTCATCCAGCGAGGCCGTCCTGAGCCAGGACAAGGCCACCGACGCTTGGGATGAGTACCAGGCCGACAGCCTCAAGAAGCACATCTATGGCATCGCCGCCGACGCGGGCGGCCCCAAGGCCGCGAAATACGCCGACACCGCCAAGGAGCAGGTCGCCAAGCAGGCCGAGGTCAGGAAGACGGCTGTCGAGAACGAGGCGGAGCGCGACAAGCTGCTGGCCGCCAGCCGGGCCCACGAGCACCACCACCACTGGCTGACCGCCGGCGCCACCCTCCTGGAGATCGGGATCGCCATCTGCACCGTGGCGATCATTACCCGGCGCAGGGCGTTCTGGCTGGGCTCGATCGGCCTCGGCGTGGTGGGCCTGACCGTGGCCGCTGTCGGCTTCCTGCTCTAAGCGGCCTGGATTCCGGCCTTCGCCGGGATGAGCCGCCGCGCGCTCATTTGGCGGCCGGGTACTGGATCTTGGGCTTCAGGTTCTCGACCACCGCATGGGCGTCGAAGGCGCGCGGGTCGTCGGCGGGCTTGGCGCCCTTGTGGGTGATGATCTCGGCTGAGGCCTCGAAGCTTTCGATGGTCTCGACGTCGGCGAAGAACGGGTCGCCATAGAACGGGTCCCAGGTGCGCCAGCCGCCGGCGACGCCGCGCCCCCGATAGCGCCAGGACGGCCGCCAATAGGAGAAACCCGGCCCGTACCAGGGCCGATAGAACGGGTCCGGGTCGATGTAGGTTCGGGCGTTGCGGTCGGTTTGCCGGTCGACGATCGCAAACCAGTCGCCGCCGTTCTGCAGGGTGAGTTCGGCGGCGCGGAACAGCAGATAGCCCTCCACCGTTTCGCGCTTTGTCACTGAGTTGCCGGAGAAGGTCACCCGCCAGCGGTTCGGCTCGATGCGCGTCTCGGAATAGCCGCCACCGCTCGCCGAGCCCTTGACGAAGGGTTGATAGGGCGTCGGCCCGACGCAGGCCGAGACGCCGCCGGCCAGAACCAGAAGCGCGACGGCTGCGGCGCGTGAGAACTTGATCATCGTGCGGTCCCGATCGGATGCGTCCCTCGACGAGGTTGATCCACTCCCCACAACACTTGGCCGCAATTGTGGTTGCTGGATTTCACCCCTGTCGCGAGCGTCGCCATGGCGTGTCAGGCGCCGACAACCACGAGGATGTAGATGATCCGCCCTAGGGCTCCGAAGAGCAGGACCGCCGTAGCGATCGACTGGATCAGGAACCCCGGCGCGCGCTTTTTCGCATCAGCCGCATAGCCCAGCGCGTAGAGGATCCGCCCGACGATCCAGACCACCCCCATCGCGGCGGCCACCAGGTCGTTCCAGTAGATGGCGAACAGCCACATGGAGACCAGGAAGATCGGCAGCCATTCCATGGTGTTGTAGTGCGCACGAATGGTGCGCTCGAGCAGCGGGTCGCCGGTCATCGCAGGGGCCGGAATGCCGGCCTTCACCCGCGCCTGGGGCACGCGGATGCTCATCCAGAAATAGGTCAGAAGCGCCAGGAGGGTGACGAGCGCCACCAGGGCGTGGGGATGCATATGGTTTTCCCCCCAAATATGGCGATGAAGCTTCGCCTTGGCGGCCGAGAGCTTGGCACGTATCGGGGCTCGGCGGGAACCGCTTCCGTACGGCCTCGCGTTTAGAGTCAGCCCAGCTCGTTGGGGAGACGACCATGCACGTCGAGTCCGCCGCCATCAGAGAGATCGACTACGACGCCGGCCGCAGCAAGCTCCTGATCCGCTTCGTCAGCGGAGAGCGCTACGTCTATGTCGGCGTGCCGGCGGAAGTTTGCCGCTCCTTCGTCGAAGCGGACTCCAAAGGCAGTTTCTTCCAGAGCCAGATCCGCGACCGCTACCCGTTCAACCGGCTGGACGCCTAGCCTTTCGTCCGCTTGTCCCGTTGGGCGTTCACCCGCAGGCGCAGCGCATTGAGCTTGATGAAGCCCGCCGCGTCGCGGTGGTCATAGGCCACGGCGCCCTCCTCGAAGGTCACCAGTTCCTGGTCATAGAGCGAATAGGGGCTGGTGCGGCCGATGACGGTCACGTTGCCCTTGTAGAGCTTGACCCGCACCTGTCCGGTCACCTTGGCCTGGCTGAGGTCGATGGCCGCCTGCAGCATCTCGCGCTCGGGGGCGAACCAGAAGCCGTTGTAGATGAGCGACGCATACTTCGGCATCAGCTCGTCCTTCAGGTGCATGGCCCCGCGGTCGAGGGTGATGCTTTCGATGCCGCGGTGGGCGGCCAGCAGGATCGTGCCGCCGGGCGTCTCGTAAACGCCGCGCGACTTCATGCCGACGAAGCGGTTCTCCACGAGGTCCAGGCGACCGATGCCGTTGTCGCGGCCGAGCTCGTTCAGCTTGGTCAACAGAGCGGCGGGCGACAGCTTCACCCCGTCGATGGCGACCGGGTCGCCCCTCTCGAAGTCCATGGCGATGACCGTGGGCTTGTCCGGCGCGTCCTCGGGCGAGATCGTGCGCATGTGCACGAACTCCGGCGCCTCGACGGCGGGGTCCTCCAGGACCTTCCCCTCGGAGGAGGAGTGCAGCAGGTTGGCGTCGACGCTGAACGGCGCCTCGCCGCGCTTGTCCTTGGTGATCGGGATCTGGTGCTTCTCGGCGAAGTCGAGCAGGGCCTCGCGGCTCTTGAAGCTCCACTCCCGCCAGGGCGCGACGACGCGGATATCGGGCTCCAGGGCGTAGTAGGCGAGCTCGAAGCGGACCTGGTCGTTGCCCTTGCCGGTAGCGCCATGGGCGACCGCGTCGGCGCCGGTCTTCCGTGCGATCTCGATCTGCTTCTTGGCGATCAGCGGCCGCGCGATCGAGGTGCCGAGCAGGTACTGGCCCTCATAGACCGTATTGGCGCGGAACATCGGGAAGACATAGTCGCGCACGAACTCCTCGCGCACGTCCTCGACGAAGGCGTTCTCCGACTTCACGCCGAGCGTCATGGCCTTCTGCCGCGCCGGCTCGACCTCTTCGCCCTGGCCCAGGTCGGCGGTGAAGGTCACCACCTCGGCGCCCAGCTCGGTCTGCAGCCACTTGACGATGGTGGAGCTATCGAGGCCGCCGGAATAGGCGAGCACGACTTTCTTGATGGGCTTGTCGGCCATGGCGGCGGCGTCCTGCAAGATCGAGAGAAGGGGAAGATCGAGGAAGGAAGAGGTCGCGCGCGTTTAAGAGCGAAGCTGCGACGGGTTCAAGACTTAAGCGCCTGGGCGACCCATCGCAGATGGAGAAGCGCCAGCAGCGCGGCGGAAACCGCGCGCACGCCGAATACGATCACCGCCATGTCGCCGTCGGCCTCGCGGGCTTGCAGCACAAGCCACAGGCTGGCCGCGAAGGTCGCGGTGGGCAGCAGCCAGAGCGCCACGGCGCGCGGCGCCTGGCCGCCGAGGAAGGCGAGCTTCTCGCGGCCTGCCGTCTGGCCCCAGGCGTGGCGGGAGGCCGCGAACATGATGGCGAGCGCGATCACCCAGAGCGCATCGCCTCCATAGGCCAGGACCATTTGCAGCGATGACATCGACAACCCGCCCTAGATCGAAACCTGAGTGCCGAGCTCCACCACCCGGCCCGGCGGGATCTTGTAGAAGTCGGTGGGATTGGCCGAGTTCTTCATCAGGAAGATGAAAAGCTTGTCCTGCCAAAGGGGCATTCCGGACTGCGCCGAGGGCACCACCGAACGGCGGCCCAGGAAGAAGCTGGTGGCCATGATGTCGAACTTCAGGCCCAGCTTACGGGCCAGGCCGAGCGCCTTGGGAAGGTTCGGGCTTTCCATGAAGCCGAAGCTGACGAAGAGCTTCTTGAAGTCGTCGTTCACCGGCTCGATCCGCAGCCGGTTGTCGTTGGCGACGCGAGGCGTCTCGGCCGTCTCGATCGTCAGGATGATGTTCTTCTCGTGCAACACCTTGTTGTGCTTGAGATTGTGCATCAGGGCCACCGGCGCCATCGAGGCGTCGGATGTCAGGAAGATCGCCGAGCCCGGCACGCGGTGCATGGAGCGGCTCCTCAGGATCTCGGAAAGCTCCACCAGGGGAATGCTGTCGCGCCGGGTCTTTTCGGTGAGGATCTGGGCGCCGCGGGTCCAGGTCCACATGACCACCATCAGGGCCGCGCCGAAGGACAGCGGGAACCAGCCGCCGTCGAGCACCTTCAGCATGTTCGCGCCCAGGAAGCTCAGGTCGATCAGCAGCAGCGGAACCACGATGGCGAGCGTCGCGGGCAGGCTCCACTTCCAGAACCGGCGGGCGACGATGAACTCGAGCAGGATGGTGATCACCATGGTGCCGGTCACTGCGATGCCATAGGCGGAGGCCATGTTGGAGGAGGTGCGGAACAGCACCAGCAGCACCAGGACGCCCACCATCAGCATCCGGTTGACGGAGGGCACGAAGATCTGGCCGGCGACCGTCTCACTGGTCCGGCGGATATCGATGCGCGGCAGAAGGCCGAGCTGCACCGCCTGCTGGGTCATCGAGAAGGCCCCGGTGATCACCGCCTGGCTGGCGATGACCGTGGCTGCGATGGTCAGGATCAGGATCGGCCAGTAGGCGACATGCGGGATGATCCCGAAGAACGGATCGGCGGCCGCCGCGCGGTGGGTGAGCACCAGAGCGCCTTGGCCGAAGTACTGCAGCGCCAGGCAGGGGAGCGCCAGGCCCAGCCACGCCAGGCGGATGGGCGTGCGGCCGAAGTGGCCCATGTCCGCGTAGAGCGCTTCGGCCCCGGTCACCGCCAGAAATACACTGCCCAGGATGATGAAGCCCAGCAGCCCGTTGGAGATCAGCAGGCGCACGCCGTAGTAGGGGTTGATCGCCTTCAGCACCACCGGCGAGCCGATGACGTGGTAAAGGCCCAACCCGCCCAGGAGCAGGAACCAGACCACCATGATCGGGCCAAAGAAGCGCCCGACGCTGGCTGTGCCGCGCGCCTGCACGAGGAACAGGCCGATCAGGACCGCCGCCGCCGAGAACAGGATGACCGTGGGCGTGAAGATGTGGCCGACGCTCGGCGCGTCCTTCAGAAGCTCCACCGCCGAGAGCACTGAGACGGCCGGCGTGATCAGCCCGTCGCCGTAGAATAGCGCCGCGCCACAGATCCCAAGGATGAAGACGGTGGTGGAGCGATGGCCGAGCGCACGCTGGGCCAGCGCCATCAGCGCCAGCGTGCCGCCCTCGCCCTTGTTGTCGGCGCGCATGACGAAGATGACGTACTTGATCGTCACGATGATGATCAACGCCCAGAAGATGAGCGAGACCACGCCCAGGACCGCCAGGTCGCTGGGGCCGCCACGGATGTGGCTCAGGGCTTCGCGCATCGCGTAAAGCGGACTCGTGCCGATGTCGCCAAAAACGACGCCGACCGATCCGATCGCCAGGGCCATGAGTCCCTGTTTGCGGGAGCGATGCGACTCCTCGGGCGCCTCTGGGGCGCCGCCGGCCGTATCAGCCATCCAATCTCTCCGGGGACGGAAACGGCATCCCCTCTAGCGGCCCGATGCCGTCTCGCGGCGGGCGCGATACACCCATTCCGGACCCCATTCAATGCTGCGGCGCAGCAGAGCGACACTATGGCTTGAATGCCCTGGCCCTGGGCCTAGTTTCACACCGAGGAATTGGAGGGCGGGCATGGATCGCAGATTGGCGCTGGTGACCGGCGCCTCGGCCGGCATAGGCGCGGCGTTCGCCCGCATCCTGGCGAGCCATGGCTATGACGTGGCGCTGACGGCGCGCCGCGCCGACCGGCTGGACAAACTCGCCGAGGAGATCTCGCTGCGCTACGGCGTCGAGGCCCTGACCGTGACCGCCGATCTGGCCGAGCCGGAGGCGCCGGGCCAGATCCTCGATTTCCTGACCGCTCACGGCCGCACGGCGGACGCCCTGATCAACAACGCCGGCTATGGCCTGCCCGGCGCCTACGCCGACACCCGCTGGGACGATCAGCGGGCGGTGATCCAGGTCATGATGACCGCGCCGGCGGAGCTGACGCATCGGGTGCTGCCGGGCATGCTGCATCGCAAGTTCGGCCGGATCGTCAACGTCTCATCCCTGGCGGGCCTCGTGCCCGGCGCCGCTGGCCATACGCTCTATGGGGCGGTGAAGGCCTTCCTGGTGCGCTTCTCCCAGAGCCTACACCTGGAGGTCCAGGCGCAAGACGTGCATGTGAGCGCGCTCTGTCCCGGTTTCACCTTCTCGGAATTCCACGATGTCGCCGGCACCCGGGCCCAGATCACCCAATCGACGCCGCCGTGGCTCTGGCTCGGGGCCGACGAGGTGGCCGCGGCGGGTTACGAGGCCGTGGAGGCGAACCGGGTCATCTGTGTCCCCGGCGCGCCCAACAAGGCGATCGCCGCGGTGACCAAGCTGATCCCCGACGACTGGGCCCTGGCCCTGATGGCGTCGCAGAGTTCGCGGTTCCGGAAGCTCTAGCCTGATCCCGGATCGGCGCTGCGCGCCGTCCGGGATGACTCGCTACGCGGTCATTTCGCGTAGGGCGCCGCCGCTTCGGGCCGGATCAGGCCGTGGGTGGAATCGGCGATCCCGGCCAGCAGGAACTGCACGGCCATGGCGCAGAGGATCAGGCCCAGAACCCGGACGATGATCGACAGCCCGATCTTGCCCAGCAGCCGGCCGACGATCGGCGAGGCCAGGAATGACAGAAGCGTGGCGGCTGAGACCGCGGCGATGGCGCCCACGCCCAGGGCGGCCCCCGGCAGGCCGTACTCCCTGGCCTGGCTGGCGTAGATGATTACCGTCGAGATGGCGCCGGGCCCGATCAGCAGCGGCATGGCGAAGGGCACGATCATCTGCTCGACCCGGCGGCGCACATAGGCGCGGCTGTCCCCGGTGCTCGCCGCGGCGTCGGCGAACCCGGCGGTGAAGTCGTCGCCGAGCATCTTCAGCCCCAGGACGAACAGGATCACCCCGCCGGCGATCCGGAAGGCCGGCAACGAGATGCCGAAGAAGGCCAGCAGGCCGAGCCCCGAGAAATAGAACAGCGTCAGGAAGCCCATGACGAACAGCGAGATCACGAAGGCGATCTGCGCGCGTTCACGGCCACTGGCGCCGGCGGTCGAGGCGACGAACACCGGCACGTTGCCGACCGGGTCGAGCAGCGCGAACAGGGCGATGAAGAAGTTGACCGCGAAGTCCCAATGGATCATGCCTGGGTCTTAGCCCAAATCGCTGCTCGCACCGAACCCCTCGGTCCGCGTTTCCTTGCCCGGAGCCTTCGCATGTCCGAAGTCGCGCCCATCCTGCTGGAAAAGGGGGACGTCCCCGTGAAAGCTGACCGCCGCCTTATCGTCCCACTCGACTTTCCCACCGCGGATGAAGCGCGCGCGGTGGTCGCGGCTCTGGACGATGCGGTCAGCTTCTACAAGGTGGGCCTGGAGCTCTTCGCCACGGACGGCATGACCCTCGCCCGCGAGCTGAAGGCGCAGGGCAAGCAGGTGTTCCTGGACTGGAAGCTGCACGACATCGGCGCCACCGTGCAGCGGGCCGCCGCCGCCATCTCCCAGGCCGGCTGTGACTTCATCACCGTCCACGCCGAGCCGCAGGTGATGGCGGCGGCTGTTCGCGGACGCGGGTCCTCATCGCTGAAGATCCTCGGCGTGACGGTCCTGACCAGCCTGACCGACGCCGACCTGCACGAGATGGGCTATGCGGAGACCGCCCGCGCCCTGGTCGAGCGCCGCGTCCACCAAGCGATCGCCGCCGGCTGCGACGGAGTGGTGGCGAGCCCGCACGAGGCCGCCCTGGCCCGCGCCATCGGCGGCCGCGATTTCCTGGTGGTCACGCCGGGCGTCCGCCCTGACTGGTCGGCCAAGAACGATCAGGCCCGCGCGGCGACGCCGCTGGAGGCCCTGAAGGCCGGCGCCTCGCACATCGTCTGCGGCCGCCCGATCACCGCTGCCAACGACCCCCACGCCGCGGCGCTGCGCGTGGCCGCCGAGATGGCCCAGGCCGGTTAGAAATCCACCGCGATGCCCTTGCGTTCCCAGTCGCCGAAGCGGGTGGGTTCGGGGCCCTTGGGACCGCCCTGTTCGGCGGCGGTCGCGGCGGCGGCCTCGGCCTCCGCGTGACGCTGGGCGGCCTCTTCGAGGGCGCGGCGGGCGGCGGGTGGAAGCGGCTTGTCCGGCGCTGCGTTGGGCACGTCTTCGTTCATTCCGCCGATCTAAGACCTTCCACACCGGTCCGCAAACCACTTGCCTTGCCGGCCCGGAGCGGGCACGCCGCGCGCCGTGACCGATCTTCCCACCCAGAACGCCCCCAATGACGCCGCCGGCCTGCCGGCCCGCGCCGCCGCCCTCGACCTGCTGACCGCCGCGCTCGGCGGCCGGGCCGGGATGGATGAGGGGCTGAGCCATCCGGCGCTGGCCGGCCTGGACGGCCGCGACCGCGCCTTCGCCCGCGCCCTGGTGATGGCGACCTTGCGCCACCTCGGCCCGATCGACGCGGCCCTGCAGGCCCGGGTGAAGAAAGCCCCGCCGGACAAGGTGGTGCAGATCCTGCGGCTCGGCGTGGCCCAGGCCTTCGTATTGAAGACCCCGGCCCACGCGGCGGTCGGGACGTCTGTGGACCTGGTCGCCCAGGACGGCGGCCTGCAGATGTTCAAGGGTCTGGTGAACGCGGTGCTGCGCGGCCTGCTGCGCGAGCCGCCGATGCTGGACGATCCCGAACTGCTGGCGCCGAGCTGGCTCTACGCCCGCTGGCGCGCGGCCTTCGGCGCGGGCGAGGCGCTCAAGGTCGCCGCCATGATCGCCGAGGAGCCAGCTACCGACCTGTCGTTGAAGCACCCGGCCCAGGGCGAGACGCTGGCCGCCGAGCTGGAAGCTACGGTCCTGCCCGGCGGATCCTTGCGCACCGAACGGCGCGGCGATATCGCGACCTGGCCGGGCTTCGCTGAGGGCTCGTGGTGGGTGCAGGACGCCGCCGCGGCGATCCCGGCGCGCCTGCTGGATGTCCAGCCCGGGCAGACGGCGCTGGACATGTGCGCCGCGCCCGGCGGCAAGACGATGCAGCTCGCGGCGGCCGGCGCGCAGGTTGTCGCCATCGACCGCTCGCCGGCGCGGCTGAAGCGGGTGGCCGAGAACCTCGCCCGCCTGAGCCTGACCGCCGAGACGGCGGCCGGCGACGCGGCGACCTGGCCTGACAAGCGCAGCTTCGACGCCGTGCTGCTCGACGCCCCCTGTTCGGCCACGGGCACGTTCCGCCGCCATCCGGACGTGCTGTGGGCCGCCAAGGCCAGCGACGTGGCGGGCCTGGCCGCCGTGCAGTCGAAGCTGCTGGACGCCGCCGCACGGCGCCTGAAGAGCGGCGGCCGTCTGGTCTACTGCGTCTGCTCCCTGGAGCCGGAGGAGGGCGAGGGGCAGATCGCGGCCTTCCTCAGCCGGTCCCCGGGCATGGCCCTCGACCCCATCGCCGCCGGCGAAGGCGGCGCGCCCGCGCCGAGCGTGCACCCGGACGGAACGCTGCGCATCCTGCCGCATCACATCGAAGGCGGCCTGGACGGGTTCTACGTGGCGCGCTTCCGCAAGGCGTAGGCGGCTCATCGGCCAACCCCAACGCCCGTCATCCTCCGGTCGCCCGAAGAGGCGATCCGGGAGACCCAAGCGGCCTCGCCCCATTCTGCAACTCAGCTTGGGTCCCCCGGATCAGCCTGGCGGCCGACCGGAGGATGACGAACCAGGGGTAATGGATCGCGGACTTCAATCCTCCCTAGCCGCCTCCCTCTGGCCCGAAACGCCGCATCACGTTATGCGGACGCCATGGCCCGCATCGTCCCCATCATCGCGCCCTCGATCCTGTCGGCGGACTTCGCGCGGCTGGGTGAAGAGGCGCGCGCCGTGCAGGACGCCGGCGCCGACTGGCTGCACGTGGACGTGATGGACGGCCACTTCGTGCCGAACATCACCATCGGGCCGGATGTCGTCAAAGCGTTGCGCCCGCACGTGACCATCCCGATGGATGTCCACCTGATGATCGCTCCGGCGGATCCTTATCTGGACGCGTTCCGCGCGGCGGGCGCCGACATCATCAGCATCCACCCGGAGGCTGGTCCGCACCTCAACCGCTCGCTGAGGCACATCCGCTCGATCGGAGCCAAGGCGGGCGTGGTGTTCAATCCCTCGACCGATCCCAGCGTGATCCAGTGGATGATGGACGACGTCGACCATGTGCTGGTCATGTCGATCAACCCCGGCTTCGGCGGCCAGACCTTCATGCCCTCGCAGCTTGCCAAGATCGCCGCGATCCGCGGGATGATCGACGCCACCGGCCGTGACATCTCGCTGGAGGTCGACGGCGGGGTGAACCCGGAGACCGCGAAGCTCTGTGTGGCGGCGGGCGCCACGGCGCTGGTCGCGGGCACGGCGGTGTTCAAGGGCGGCCCATCCGCCTACGCCGCCAACATCGCCGCCCTGCGCGGCGCCTGAGCCGCGGGGGCCGCCGATGCCCGGCTCGGCGCTCGACCGCATCCCCGGCGCCTATCCGCTGGCCGCCATGGCCCTGGCGCTCTGGCGGCGGCCCGGCCTGGAATGGCGCGCCTCGCCGCTCAACCAATTCGTGCTCAGTCATCCGGAGCCGGAGGGCCTCGCCGCTCATCCCCGCGACCTGCGCCCCGCGGACGATGAGGCTGGGCGGCGCATCCTGGCCGGTGGCTTCGTGTTCGGCGGCGAGACCATGGCCGTGGGTCCGCGCGGCGACCCCTGGGACCGCGCTGCGCCCAGCCACCGCTTCGCCATCGCTCTGCACCGCTTCGGCTGGTTGAGGGACCTCACCGCCCATGGCGATCCGGGCGCCTGGGAGGCCCTGCGGCTGACCTTGGCGTGGCGGCGGCTGTTCGGCCGCTGGAACCGGTTTTCCTGGGACGCCCAGGTGCTGGAGCGCCGCGTGTTCAACCTGGCCTGCGCCATCGCCCCTCTCTCGGCGCCGGCCTCGGAGGCCGAGGCCGACCAGATCGCCGCCGATCTGGCGCGCCAGGCGCGCTATCTGCTGAGCCTGGGTGAAGGCCCGGCGCGGGCGGCCGAGCGCGCTGCCGCCGCGGCTGTCGCCGGCGCGGCCCTGGGTGGCACGGCGGGCGAGACGCTGCTCCAGGCCGCGCTCGGCCGCCTGGCCCACGACCTGCCCTGCACCGTGCTGCCGGACGGCGGCCACGCCAGCCGCTCGCCGCAGGCGGCGCTGGAGCTGTTCTTCGACCTGCAGACCCTGGACGACGCCCTGGCGCAGCACGGGGTCCATGCGCCGGACGAAATGATGCGCGCGCTGGACCGGCTGGGCGGCGCGGTGCGGTTCTTCACCCTGGCCGACGGGCGGCTGGCAGCCTTGCAGGGCGGCGAGGCCACGACCCCGGCCTACGTCGCCGCGGCGCGGGCCGGCGAGGACGCCCTGGACCGCGAGGTTCCGGCGGTGCGCGGCGGCTACCACCGGCTGGAGGCGCGCACCCTGCAGATCGTCGCCGACGCCGCCTCGCCGGCCCCGGGGGCCTGGAGCGAGGCGGCCTGCGCCCAGCCCCTGGCCATCGAGGTCCTGGCGGGGAACAAGCGGTTGATCGTCGGGTCCAGCTGGTCGCCGGATGCGGCGGGACCGCAGGCCCTCCGTCTGGTGGACGCCGCCTCGACGGCCTCGGTGTCCGACGCCGCCTGCGGCGCGCCGCTACAGGGGTTCCAGGCCCGAACCCTCGGCCCGCGCCTGCGCGATGCTTACGAGGTGTTGGGCGTCGATCGGCAGCAGTCGCGCGGCGGGCTCTGGCTGGAGGCGAGCCACGACGGTTGGGCCAAGCGCTTCGGCCTGCGCCACGAGCGCCGGCTCTATCTCGACACTGAGGCCGACGAACTGCGCGGCGAGGACGCCCTGGTCCCGCTGGCCCAGCGCGGCGGCGCGGCGGGCCGCCGGTTCGCGCCCTTCGTGGTGCGCTTCCACCTGCATCCGCAAGTCAGCGCCCTGATCGCCCGCGACAAGACCAGCGTGCTCCTGAAAGTCGAAGGCGAGGATACCGGCTGGTGGCTGCGCAGCGACGCCCAGGAGGCGACCCTGGAGCCAGCGGTCAACCACCAGGACGGCATGACCCGCCACGGCCAGCAGATCGTCCTGCACGGCCAGGCCCGCCTCAACGCCGGCGGCAAGCTGCGTTGGAAACTGTCCGCGGCGCATCAGCCCGGCGAGCCTGCGCAGGTTGACGCTGAAGAGGCGTCGGCCTAAGCCCCGTCGCATTCCGCGTGACTGGCGAAACTGAGGTGGGCGACCACCGGGGAGCGCGGAACCATAGACTTCCGCGCGCCGCCAGGCGAAGTGGGAACCGGTTCGCCGTCCGGCGGCGCGCTAAGTTGGAATTGGCGCAGTCGGACGGAAAAGTGGTGTCCACTTTTCCTGACTGCGCCACGCCGCTCGCCTGGGCATTTCCTTTTGACCCTTGAAGGAGCTGCCATGCCTGCTGCGCCCGACTTTCCCCCCGCTCCTGACCGCGCCCCACTGAAGCGCGCCCTGCTGTCGGTCTCCGACAAGACCGGCCTGATCGAGGCCGCCCGCGTCCTGGCCGCCGCCGGGGTGGAGCTGGTCTCCACCGGCGGCACCCGCAAGGCCATCGCCGACGCCGGCCTGCCGGTGAAGGACATCTCCGACCTCACCGGCTTTCCCGAAATGATGGACGGCCGCGTGAAGACCCTGCACCCGATCGTGCACGGCGGCCTGCTCGGCGTGCGCGACGCGCCCGACCACGCCAAGGCCATGGCCGACCACGCCATCGGCGGCATCGATCTGGTCTATGTGAACCTCTACCCCTTCGAGAGCACGGTGGCCGCGGGCGCCGACTACGCCACGGCGGTGGAGAACATCGACATCGGCGGGCCGGCGATGATCCGCTCGGCGGCCAAGAACCACGGCTACGTCTGTGTCTGCACCGAGCTCGCCGATCTCGAGGAGGTGCTGGCCGAGCTGCAGGCCGATGGGACCACCAGTCTCGATCTGCGCAAGCGCCTCGCGGCGCGGGCCTATGCCCGCACCGCAGCCTATGACGCCGCCATCAGCGCCTGGTTCGCCGACGCGGTGGGCGAGGAATGGCCGAAGCGCCGCGCGTTCGCCGGCGAGCTGGTCCAGACCATGCGCTACGGCGAAAACCCGCACCAGGCGGCGGCCTTCTACCGCTTCGCCAACCCGCGCACTGGCGTGGCGACCGCCAAGCAGTGGCAGGGCAAGGAGCTCAGCTACAACAACATCAACGACACCGACGCGGCCTTCGAACTGATCGCCGAGTTCGATCCGGCGGACGGCCCGGCCTGCGCCATCATCAAGCACGCCAACCCTTGCGGCCTGGCCACTGGAAAGACCGTGCTCGAGGCCTATGAGCGCGCCCTGGCCTGCGATCCGGTCAGCGCCTTCGGCGGCATCATCGCTCTGAACCAGAAGCTGGACGCGGCGACCACCGAAGAGATCCTGAAGCTGCTGACCGAGGTGGTCATCGCGCCCGGTGTCGACGAGGAGGCCCTGGCCCTCTTCGCCAAGAAGAAGAACGTGCGGTTGCTGACGACAGGCGGCCTGCCCAATCCGCTGTCGAGCGGGCTGACCTTCAAGTCGGTGGCCGGCGGCTTCCTGGTGCAGGGCCGCGACAACGCCCGCCTGGCGAGCGCCGACCTCAAGGTGGTCACCAGGCGCGCGCCGACGCAGGCCGAGATCCGCGACATGCTGTTCGCCTTCACCGTCGCCAAGCACGTGAAGTCCAACGCCATCGTCTACGCCCGCGCCGGCCAGACGCTCGGCGTCGGCGCCGGCCAGATGAACCGTAAGGACTCAGCCCGCATCGCCGCCCTGCGCGCCGCCGACTTCGGCCTGGACCTGAAGGGCAGCGCCTGCGCCTCGGAAGCCTTCTTCCCGTTCCCCGATGGCCTGATCCAGGCGGCCGACGCCGGCTGCACCGCGGTGATCCAGCCCGGCGGCTCCATCGGCGACCAGAAGGTGATCGACGCCGCCGACGAGCGCGGCATGGCCATGGTCTTCACCGGCGTACGGGTGTTCAGGCACTGAGCTTTTTCATCCCTCCCCGTGCCGGGGAGGGTGGCGAGCGTAGCGAGACGGGTGAGGAAGTGTGGGTCGGCGCGCCGACTTAGCACTTGAACGCCACCTCCTCACCCTGATCGCTCACGCGCTCTGTCCCTCCCCATGACGGGGAGGGAAGTCACCGCTTCTTTTTCGCGCCTTCCGCGGCCAGTTCGCGCAGGGCCGCGTTGGCGATGGTGAGCTTGGCGAAGGACCAGCCGCCGCCGGAGGCCTCGATCTCGTCGATGGTGCGGCGGGCCTGGTTGGCCTTGTCCGGCCGCAGCGCCGTCCAGGCGGTCGCCGCGTCGCGGGCGTGGTGGGCGTCGTCGCCGGCCTGGGCGCCGCCGGCGAAGGCCATCACCGTCCGCGTCAGGTCTCCCTGCTGGGTCAGCAGGTCCTCGATCAGGCGGCGCAGCGCCATCCGCTCGAAGTTGTCGCCCACCGAATAGGCGCCGGCCGCCTGACGCACCCGGTCGAAGCCGAAGGCTTCGCCGACTGCGTGGTAGAGCCGCGCGACGTTGGCCAGCGGCCAGCTCGACGCCTCGGCGATATCCACCAGGTCGCCGGCGATAGTCATCGGCTGCAGGACGGCCACGGCGCGGGCCTTGTCGGCAGGCGCGCCGGCTTCGGTCAGCTGGCGCACGCGGCTGTCCACCTGGGCCTGCTCGATCGGCGACAGGATGCCAGGCATCAGCTTGAGGAGGCCTTGGAAACTCGGCCCGTAGGTCTTGATCAGGGCGTCGACGTCGAGCTTGTCGCGCGCGGCGCGCCGGGTAAGCCAGAAGGTGGCGCCGCGCAGGGCCGCGCTGAGCCGCCGGAACAGCGCCATCTGCCCGGAGGCCGGGATCTTGCCGTCGAGGGCCGCCACCGCGTCCCACAGCGCCGGGACGCCCAGCACCGCTTTGGCTGCCTCATAGCCGGCGGTGAAGGCCTTGGCGTCGGCGCCCGCGGCCGGCATCAGGCGGGCCGGAAAGCTCGGGCCGCAGCGGTTGATCACGTCATTGGCGACCACGGTGGCGATGATGTCGCGCCGCAGGCGGTGGCGGCGCATGGGCTCGGCCCACTTGCGCATGGCCTTGGGGAAGTAGTGCTCCAGAAGCCGTTCGAAGAACGGATCGTCCGGGGCGTCACTGGCGACGATGTCGCGCTTCAGCTCCAGCTTGCCGTAGGCGAGCAGCACCGCCAGCTCCGGCCGAGTCAATGGCCGTCCGGCCTGGGCCCGCTCGGCCATGCCGGGGCCGTCGGGCAGGCCCTCGACGGCCAGGTCCAGGCGACCGGCGCTGACCAGCTCGACCATGAACTGGGCGTAGGGCGCCATCTCGCCCTGGGCATCCATTTCCATCAGCGAGAGCGCCAGCGTCTGGTCGTAGTTGTGCGCCAGCACGTGTTCGGCCACGTCGTCGGTCATCGACTGCAGCAGGACGTCGCGCCGTTTTCGGGTCAGCTCGCCGGTTCGCTCCAGCATGCCGGTGAGGATCTTGATGTTCACCTCGTGGTCGGAGGTGTCGACGCCCGCGGAATTGTCGATGGCGTCGGTGTCGATCCGCCCGCCCGAAAGCGCATATTCGATGCGGCCCGCCTGCGTCAGGCCCAGATTCGCGCCCTCGCCAACCACCTTGACCCGCAGGTCGAAGCCGTTGATGCGCACGGCGTCGTTGGCCTTGTCGCCGACGTCGACGTTGGCTTCGTTCTGCGCCTTCACATAGGTGCCGATGCCGCCCAGGTAGAGCAGTTCCGCCTGGCTCTTCAGGATGGCGTGGATCAGGTCGGTCGGCGCCATGGCGTCGGCCTTCACCTCCAGCATGGCCTTTACCTGTGGCGACAGCGGGATCGACTTCAGCGTCCGCGAGAAGACGCCGCCGCCCTTGGAGATCAGCTTCTTGTCGTAGTCCTGCCAGGACGAGCGCGGCAGGGCGAACATGCGCGCCCGCTCGGCCCAGGACTTGGCCGGGTCCGGATCGGGGTCGAGGAAGATGTCGCGGTGGTCGAAGGCGGCCAGCAGCTTGGTCTGCTGGCTCAGCAGCATGCCGTTGCCGAACACGTCGCCCGACATGTCGCCGCAGCCGACCACGGTGAAGGGCTCGGTCTGGATGTCCTTGCCGAGTTCGCGGAAGTGGCGCTTCACCGCCTCCCACGCGCCGCGGGCGGTGATGCCCATGACCTTGTGGTCGTAGCCGGCCGAGCCGCCCGAAGCGAAGGCGTCGCCCAGCCAGAAGCCATAGGCCTCGGCGATGCCGTTGGCGATGTCGGAGAAGGTCGCCGTGCCCTTGTCGGCCGCCACAACCAGATAGGGGTCGTCGCCATCGAAGGCGATGACCTTGTCCGGCCGGATCACCTTGCCGTCGGGGGCCAGGTTGTCGGTGATGTCCAGCAGGCCTGACAGGAAGGTGGTGTACGCCGCGACGCCCTCGGCGCGCACCGCGTCGGCCGAGCCGCCCTTGGGCAGCTGCTTGGGATAGAATCCGCCCTTGGAGCCCACCGGCACGATCACCGCGTTCTTCACCTGCTGGGCCTTCACCAGGCCCAGCACCTCGGTGCGGAAGTCGTCGCGCCGGTCGCTCCAGCGCAGGCCGCCGCGCGCGACCGGCCCGAAGCGCAGGTGGACGCCTTCGACGTTCACGCCCCAGACGAAGATCTCGCGATAGGGCTTGGGCGCCGGCAGGTCGGCCAGCTCGCCCGAAGCCACCTTGAAGGAGATGTAGGGCTTGGGCGCTCCGTCCGGGCCGGTCTGGTAGAAGTTGGTCCGCTGCGTCGCCTGCACCAGCAGCGCCAGGCGACGCAGGACGCGGTCCTCGTCCAGGCTCTCCACCGACTGCAGGGCCTCGACGACCTTCAGCATCAGGGCGTCCGCCTGATTGCGGCGGGTCTCGATGCTGGCCGTCGAGGCGGGGTCGAACTTGGTCTGGAAGAGGGTGAGGATCAGCCGCGCCACTTCCGGGTGGGCCGACAGCGCCTCTTCCTGCACCCGCTGGCTGGGGTCGAGGCCGGACTGCTGACGGTGGCGGGCCAGGGTGCGGATCAGGGCGGCGTCGCGCCAGGGGATCGACAGTTCCAGCACCAACCGGTTGAAGCCGTCGTTCTCCGTGCGTCCGGTCCAGACGGCGACGACGGCGTCCTCGAAGGCGGCCTTCAGGTCGGCGAAGACCAGGTCCGCCCCGTGCGGGTCCTCGATCTCGAAGTCGTGCACCCAGACCGCCGGCGTGCGCGGCCGGCAAACCGGGAAGCCTGCTTCAGCCAGGGCCTTCAGCCCCATATTCTCCAGGATCGGCAGGACGTCGGAGAGCGGCGCCGGCGCGCCGACGCGATAGAGCTTGAAGCGGAACTGCAGCTCGGAATCGCCCGGCGAGCGATAGGCGCGCACGGCGATCTCCTGGCCCTCGGTCATCGCGTCGATCACCGCCAGGTCGGCCAGACCCTCCGATGGGCGGAACCGGTCGCGGTAGCCGGCCGGGAAGGCGTCGCGGTAGCGGCCCAGCACCTCGGCGACTTCGCCGGGTGGCCGGCCGGAGGCGCGTACGGCGTCCTCGAAGCGGTCCTCCCAGGTTCGCGCGGCCTCGGCGATCGAGACCTCCAGCGCCTTGAGGTCGGGCTCGGCGTGGTCGCGTGGCGAGAAGCCGATGATGTAGTGCACCCGCGCCAACGGGGCGTCTGAGAAGCTCGGATAGGAGGCCGAGACCCGTCCACGATAGGCGCTGGCCAGGATCTTGCCCGCCCGCGCCGCCAGGTCGGAATCATAGTGGTCGCGCGGCAGGAACAGCAGGATCGAGGCGAAGCGCTCGAAGGGGTCCCGCCGCTCGAAGACGCGCACCCGCGGCCGGTCGTAGAGGTGCAGGATGCCGAGCGCCTGATTCAGGAGCTCGTCCTCGGTCATCTGGAAGAGTTCGTCGCGCGGGTAGTTCTCGACGATGTTGCGGAGGCGCTTTTCGTTGTGGCTGCCCGGCGCGGTTTCGGCGCGCTCCAGCGCGTTGGCCACCTTCTCGCGGATCAGGGGCACCGCGCTCGCCGGCTCATCATAGGCCTCGGCGGTGAACAGGCCCACGAAGCGGACCTCGCCGAACGGCTTGCCCTGGGCGTCGTAGCGTTTGACCCCGACGTAATCCATGTAGCCGCGCCGGTGCACCCGGCTCTTTACGTTCGACTTGGCCACAGTCAGCGCCGGGTCCGACAGGATGCGGTGCTTGACGTCGGCCAGCAGGATCGCCGGCTCGTTGGCGCGGCGCAGGACGTGGCGGGTCGGGTCGCGCAGCACGCCCAGGCCGTCCTTGGCCTGGTAGAGCGGCTCCTCGGCGGCGAACTCGCCGCTCTTCAGGCGCGGATATTCGTAGACCCGCGCGCCCAGGAACACGAACTGTTCGGCCTGCAGCCAGCTCAGGAAGGCGATTTCCTCGGGCCGCGCCTTTTCGCCGCTCAGCTTGAGCTCGGCCAGGGTCTTGCCCATCAGCTCCAGCATGTCGGGGAAGTCGTCCACCGCGGCGCGCACGTCCTTGAGGGTCTCGGTGACGCCGGCGATCAAGGCCTGCTCGCGGTCCTTGCCGACGGGATCGAGGATCACCTGGATCATCGACTCGCGATGGGCGGCGCCGGTGGTTCCGCGGACGCCGGCGCGGTCGCGCTGAACCTCGACGATGGGATGGAACAGGGCGCGCACCGAAAGCCCCTGCTCGGCGATCTCGCCCATGATCGAATCGACCAGGAATGGCGCGTCGTCCTGCACGATCTCCAGCCGGTCTAGCGCGGTGTGTTTCCCATCGATGGCGGGAACCACGCGGATGGTCGGCCCGCGGCCGCGGCGGCGTTCGC
>NZ_DATAPY010000148.1:0-20051 GCF_036264965.1 Phenylobacterium sp. | reverse complement strand
ATCTCAGAACGGGATACACGTTCGAGAATATCTTCCACTCGGAGGCCGCGATCGTCCTGGGCGCGGAATACAATCACTTCAGCTACACATGGGAGTGCCTTGCGCACAATCCAGCCTGTCTGCAGCCGAAGTACGGCGTGGCTGACGTGCACGCCACCTACATCGCGCCCAACGGCCGCCTGCAGTTTATCCTCGCCGGCAGCAACGTCGGAAATACGGAATACTCAAAGCTAAGTGGAAATAACGTCAGAAACTTCCTCCCTCGCGCCGAGTATTCCTTCACGGTCCGTTACAAGTACTGACTTGAAGGGCAGGCGGTTTCACCATGGTCATCGCCTACCCGGAGATTCTCGGACTCCGATCTGAGCCGGCCATCCGGGCGTGGACCGAAAAGGACGCCATCCTCTACGCGCTGGGTCTCGGGTTCGGAAGCGACGGGGCCGCGGCAGGCGAGTTGGCGCATGTTTACGAGCGAGAGCTTCTGGTGGTGCCGAGCTTTGCCGTCGTTTTGCAACGTGGACTTGGGGTGACAGCAGAGGCGCTGGGCCTGGACTATCGGGGCCTCGTGCACGGGGAACAGTCGGTGGTCCTGCACGGTCCTCTGCCGGTCGCTGGGGCGGTCCGTGGGAGCGGGCGTGTGGCGGCGGTCTACGACAAGGGGCCGAAAGGCGCCATCGTGGTCCTCGACACGGACCTGGAGGACCCGGAGACCGGTCGACCCGTCGCCAGTTGCCGCACAACGCTCTTCGCACGGCGCGACGGAGACTGCGGCGCGCCTCGGGAGGGCGCGCCTCCCGCGGCGCTGCCGCCCGATCGCCAACCCGACCAATCTCAAATCCTAAGAGTCCCCCAGAACCAGGCTCTGATCTATCGCCTCTCCGGGGATCTCAATCCCCTGCACGTGGATCCCCAAGTCGCTTCGGCCGCTGGATTCGATCGGCCCATCCTGCACGGCCTTTCGACCTTTGGAATGGCCTTGCGGGCGCTGCGCCTAGCCTTCGGCGACATCGATCTGGGCGCCGTCCGCGGCCTTGCGGCGCGGTTCTCGGCCCCGGTGTTCCCCGGCGAGGAGATCTCCTTCGATTTTTGGCGCGACGATCGCACCATCAGCTTCCAGGCCCGCGTCGCCGCGCGTGACGTGCTGGTCCTCAAGAGCGGCCGCGTGGAGCTCGCGGCGGCATGAGGTACGAGATCACCCCCGCGGAACGCGCGTTTCGCAGCGAGGTGCGGGACTGGCTGCACGCCAAAACCCCCAAAGAGCCTCGGCCTCTCCACGGACCGGAAATGCGGGCCTTCGACCTTGCGTGGCAGACGGCGCAGTTCGAGGACGGCTGGGCCGGCATCACCTGGCCCGCGGCCTGCGGCGGCCGAGAACTGTCGCTGACGGAGCAGCTGATCTGGCATGAGGAATATGCGCGAGCGGACGCCCCGACCGTCGGCTGCTGCTTCGTCGGGCTGAACCACGCCGGACCGACCCTCATCGCCCGCGGTTCGCCTGACCAGCAGCTTGAGCATCTGCCGCGGATTCTGCGGGGAGAGGCGGTCTGGTGCCAGGGCTTTTCCGAGCCGGGGTCGGGCTCAGATCTGGCGAGCCTGCAGACGCGGGCGGAAGTCGACGGCGACCACCTGGTGGTGACAGGATCCAAGATCTGGACGAGCTACGCGCAGTTTGCGGACTACCAGGAACTGCTCGTCCGAACGACGCGCGACGGCCGCAAACAAGACGGGATCACGTGGGTGATCTGCGACATGAAGAGCCCGGGGGTCACCGTTCGGCCGATCCTCACCATGGCGGATCCCGAAGACTACCACTTCTGCCAGGTCTTCTATGACGAGGTGCGCATCCCGCTCGCCAACGTGGTGGGCGACCTCGGCGCGGGCTGGGGCGTGGCGAACGCCACCTTGGGGTTCGAGCGTGGGTCGGCGTTCATGGCCGAACAGATCCAACACGCGAGGCTCGTGGAGCGACTGATCGACGAAGCGCGCAGCGGCGCTGGCGGGTCAGGGCGCGCGCTCTTGGACGAGGACGATTTCACGGCGCGCCTCGCGACGGCGCGAGCCGAGATGGCGGCCATGCGAGCCATGACCTACGTGACCGTCTCCAACGCGGGGCGCGCCGAAGGGGGATCGGAGGGGTCACTCACCCGGCTGTTCTACTCCGAGGCGCACCAACGGATCATGCGCCTGGCCTATGACCTGCAGGGGCCGCTGGGGCTGGAACTGCCGGCCGGGGACGGCTGGAGCCGCAGCTATCTGCGGTCCTTCGCCGCCACCATTGCGGCCGGTTCGTCAGACATTCAGCGCAACATCATCGGCGAACGAATCTTGGGCCTTCCGCGCGCGGGAAACCGCCGATGATCGATTTCAGTCTCGACGACGGCGAGCGGGAAATCCTGGCGGCGGTCACGGCCTTCCTTGACGGCGAGGCGCCCCTCGACCGGCTCAATCCAACTCCCGCGGCCGCTGGCGACGCGGAAGCGTCGATCGTCGGTAAGGTTGCTGCCCTCGGATACTTTGGGCTCGGCCTTCCGGAAGCGCTCGGGGGCCTTGGACTCTCGCTGGCGACTGAGGCCCTGGTATTTCGTGAGTTCGGCCGCCGGCTGCTGTCGCCCGCGGTCCTCGCCGCGACGATCGGGGCGCGCATCTTGGCATTCGGTGAGGCGCGGGCGGAAGCCGAAGCCCTGCTTTCGGGAGAAGCACGGGCAGGGCTCGCCGTTCCGCTGATCTACTCAGACGCGCCCCCGACCGCCGGCGAGGCTTTCTATCTGGTAGAGGCGCCCGAAGCCGCCGTCCTGGTGACTTGGGGCGCCTTCGGCGCCGCCGTGATCGCCTCGACCAATATCTCGGGAATACGTCAGGTCAGGGGCCTGGACGGCGCGCTGACCCTCGCGCGCGGTGAGCTGGCCAGAGCGCCCAGATGTATCGTCGCGTCCGCCGATCCCAGCGATGCGTCGGCCCGCGCCGATCTGCTCGCCGCAGCCTATCTTGCCGGCATCGCGGAAGGGACGCGCGACGCCGCGGTCGAATACGCCAAGACGCGCGAGCAGTTTGGCCAGCCCATCGGCGCCTTCCAGGCGGTCAAGCATCGCTGCGCCGATATGGCGGTCCGTGCGACCGCGGCGTGGGCCCAGACGCTATACGCCGCGATCGAAGCCGATGGTCTTGGGCGGATCTCTTCGTTTCAGGCCCATTGCGCAGCCTTGATAGCGACCGACGCGGCCGTGAGAAACGCCGCCGCGAACATCCAGAACCATGGCGCGATCGGCTTCACGGGCGAGCATCACCCGCACCTGTTCCTGAAGCGGGCCCACGTCCTGGACCGAATTCTGGGCGGCGCGGCGGCGCGGCGCCGGCGGCTGCTGGCCGCGCCAGCGCCGGCGGCATGAGCGAAAGAGACTGGGGCGGAAATGGCGGAGACGTTGCTGAGCGGACAGGTTGCGCTGGTGACCGGCGCGAGCCGGGGTATCGGCCTGGCCATTGCCAAGGCTCTGGCCGACGCAGGGGCCCAAGTCTGGCTGGCGGCGACACAGGCCGCGCGGCTTCACGACGTCCAGGCGGACATAGCCGCCGGCGGCGGCGCGGTGGAGGCCATGACGCTCGACGTGACGGATCGCGCCGCGTGTTTCGCCGCGGTCAAGGCCATCGAACGAAGCGCGGGACATCTCGACATCCTGGTCAACTCGGCCGGAGTCCACACGGCGGGAACGTTCCTGGCGCACACACCCGCCGATTTCGACCGGATGATCGCGGTCAATCTCCACGGGACCATCAACACCATGCAGGCGGCTCTGCCGTCGATGATCGGTCGGAGCCACGGGCGCGTCATCAACATCGCATCGACCGCCGGCAAATGGGGTTCGCTCAATCAGAGCGCCTACAACGTTTCGAAACATGCGGTGGTGGGGCTCACCCGGTGCGTCGCGCTGGAGACGGCCGCGGCCGGGGTCACGGTGAACGCGATCTGCCCTGGTCTGGTGCAGACGGACATGCTGGAGGGGTTTTGGGCCGGGCAGGCGCAAAGCCGCGATGTGCCGGTCGACGAGGCGCAGCGACTAATCCTTGCGCGGGTTCCGCAGGGCCGCTTGCTCGACCCCTCTGAGATCGCGGCCTTGGCGGTATTCCTGGCCTCGCCGGGCGGCCGCGGAATGACCGGACAATCGGTCCTTCACGACGGCGGAATGGTGTTGGTCTAGCCATGCAGCGCGCGCGCCCGCCCGCCGGGAGGCCGTCGTGACGCTGCGGCTGTCCACGCGCACTCTGGCTTTGATCGTTGGCCTGGCGCTGTTCATGCAGAGCCTGGACGCCACCATCCTGGTCACGGCGTTCCCGGCTATGGCGCGGTCGTTCCACACCCCGGTGCTGACGCTCCATATCGCGATCACAAGCTACCTGGTGGGCGCCGCCATGTGCATCCCGATCAGCGGTTGGCTGGCCGACCGTTTCGGGGCGCGAAGCATCTTCTGTTCGGCCATCGCAGGGTTTGTCGTCACCTCGGCCCTATGCGGCTTTTCGCGAACCGTGAACGAGCTGGTGGCGGCGCGCGCGCTGCAGGGGGCGGCGGGCGCACTGCTGCTGCCGATCGGGCGGCTGATCCTGCTGAATGGCGTGCCCAAGGCGCAGCTGTTCGAAGCCATGACCTATTTCGCCTTTCCGCCGCTGATCGGTCCGCTGCTGGGGCCTCCGCTGGGCGCCGCCTTCGCCACCTACGCCAGCTGGCGGTGGGTCTTTTACCTGAACCTGCCGATTGGTCTCGTGGGACTGGTCCTCGCGGCCATGGCTATCCCGCCTGGGCCCGGCTTGGAACCGCGCCGCCTGGACGTGCCCGGGCTGATTCTATCGGCCCTGAGTCTTGTCGGGCTTTCGATGGGGTTCGAACATCTCGCGAGCCCGATCATGAGCGATCGTATAGCCCTGCTCGTGGTTCTGGGCGGCGGACTTTCGGCGTTCGCCTACATCCTGCATGCGCGGCGCACGTCCGAACCGATCATCGATCTCTCGTTGATGCGTATCCCGACGTTCGCGGCGTGCACGATCGCCAGCTTCATGGTCCGGCTTTGCATCGGCGCCGCGCCGTTCCTGCTTGTCCTGTTGTTGCAGGTTGTCTTCGGTATGCAGGCGCTTCGCGCGGGCCTGATGATCCTCCTCCTCGCCATCGGCTCGATCCTGATGCGCACCCTGGCCAGCGGCGTCTACATGCGCCTCGGATTTCGACGGATTCTCATGGCCGCCGCGGTGGTCACCGGCGGATCGTTCGTGGCCCTGGGTTTCACCGGCGCGGAGACCTCTCTGGTCGTGATCGTCGCCCTGCTCCTGACCCACGGCTTCTCCCGGTCGGTCGAGTTGGCCGGGGTCTACACCCTGTCCTTCGCCGATGTGCCGGAGGGACGCATGAGCGCCGCCAGCACCCTGAGCGGCGTGGCGGGACTGTTGTCTCAAAGTGTCGGTATCGCGCTTGCGACCCTCGCGTTGAACTGGAGCCGGGTTTGGCGCAGCGGAGCCGTTCTGGATTTCGTCGACGTCCGCACCGCCTTCATCGTGCTGGGTACGATCGGAGCCGCCGCGGCGCTGATGTTTGTCGGACTGCCAGCCAATGCCGGCGCATCACTTTCAAGCTCGAAGCCCGCCTGACGGCGAGGAGGATCAGTTGTGACTCAAGACGAAGAACGCGCCCACTGGTTGGTTGAGCCGGACTTTCCCGCGACCATGCCGACGGTCATCCATCGCGCCGCCGCGCGAGGCGGCATGAAGCCGCTGATCGTCGGCGGCGAGCGTGAACTCACCTATGCGCAGGCGCTCGATGAGTCGGCAGCATTCGCCCGGATCCTGCTGCGCAGCGGCGTCGGCAAGGGAACGCGGGTCGCCATCCTGCTTCCGAATTCGCCGGAATGGATCGTCGCCTTTTTCGCGGTGACCCGGATCGGCGCCGTCGCTGTCCTGGTGCACACGATGTACCAGCGGCGCGAGCTGGAATATGTGCTGCGCCACGCGGACGTCCACACCCTCATCACCCGGCGGCAGTTCCTGTCGCATGACTACCTCGAGCGGGTGGAGGTGATCGCGCCTGGCGTGGCGAAGACCCCGGCGGGCCAGCCCCTGATGGTCCCTGAGTTGCCATACCTTCGGCAGGTCTATGTGTGGGGCGGGGACGCGCCCGACTGGACCCGCGACGCTGACGCGGCGATGCGCGCGGCCTTGCCAGATCCCGACGACGGGATGCTTGAGCGGGTCGAGGCCCAGGTCTTTCCCTCTGACCTGGGCTATATGATGTACACCTCCGGCAGCACCGCCGACCCCAAGGGCGTGATGCATACCCAGGGCTCGCTGGTGAGCCGGACCTATGTGGTGCGCGGCTCCTACTGCTTCGAGGAAAGCGACCGGATCCTCATTGTCGGGCCGTTCTGCTGGGCCGCGCGGTTCATGTCCCTGATGCTCGCCACATATGCGGGCGCTACGCTGATCTGTCCGCCAACGCCGCGCATCGACGACACCCTTGATGCCATGGTGCGGGAGCGGCCGACGCTGGTCGCCGGGCCCCACACCCTGATCCGTGAACTGCGCGTCCATCCTAGGGTTCAGAGCGGTGAGATCGACGAGGCCATCGTCGCGGCGCTCGAGCGCAAGGATGCGGACGGCGAACTGCTGCCGGAAAACCGGCTGACTCTGGGCGTTGGCATGACCGAAACCGTGGGGCCCCACAGCCTGGAGATCCGCGGCATGATCCCGCTCGACAAGCCGGGCACGTTCGGGCGAGCCGTCCCCGACATCGAGCGCCGGATCCGACATCTGGAGACCGGTGCTTGGCTCGGGCCCGACGAGGTCGGCGAGCTGTGCCTTCGCGGTCCGCACCTGATGGACAGCTACTACAAGAAGGAACGTTGGCAGGTGTTCGATCCGGACGGCTTCTTCCCGACGGGCGATCTCTGCAGCCTCGATGCCGACGGTTGTCTCAAATACTTCGGGCGCAACAATGAGATGATCAAGACTTCCGGGGCGAACGTCTCGCCGCGCGAGGTCGAGGCGCTGTTGGAGTCCTATCCCGAGATTCAGGAGGCCGGGGTGTTTGGTTTGCCGAGCGGCGAACACAACGAGATGGTCACGGCGGTGATCGTGCCGAGCATCGGAGTCGTCCCGGACATCGCGGCCCTTCAGGCGAGGATGCGAACGGAGGTGTCGACCTTCAAGGTGCCCAAAGCGATCTATGTCCGTCGCTTCGAGGACCTGCCGCGGACCGGCAGCGGCAAGTTGGACAAGCGCAAGGTGCGCGCCGAGCTCATCGACCAAGGCGCCGCCACTTGATCGGAACGGGCCGATCGCGCCGGCGAGACTTCGCATCACCGTTCGAGAAACCGAGGCGGCCAAATCGATAACCCCGGGACTTCACCGCTCGTCTAAGCAGTCTGTGAGGCGGCGCCACAAGCCGCGATCCACGCCATGTCGTGGGGAACGGGGAGGTCACGGTATGGAGTTCGCTTGGACGCCGGCGCAGGTCGAATATCGCCAGAAGATCCAGGGCTTCCTCGATCGCGAAATACCATCGGACTGGTTCGAGACCTACGCCCGGGGCATCGGCAGTCCCGAACAGATCAATTTCTCGCGGACCTTCTGCCCCAAGCTGGCGGCGAACGACCTGCTGTTGCCGCAGTGGCCGAAAGCCTACGGCGGCCAGGACCGAGAGCCCTGGGACCAGTTCATCCTGTCAGAGGAGATGTATGCCTGGGCCGAGCCTCGCGGTCCGCAATACATGGGCGTGAACTGGATCGGCTACGCGCTGATGAAGTTCGGAACCCTGGAGCAGAAGCACGAGCATCTCAACCGGATCGCAGGCGGCCAGGTGATCTGGTGCCAGGGTTTCTCGGAGCCGAACGCCGGCACCGACCTGGCGGCGCTCCAGACCTCGGCCGTGCGGACCGAGACGGGCTACCGCATCAACGGGTCGAAGGTGTGGACCTCATACGCGCACATGGCGGACTGGTGCTTCCTGCTCGCCCGGATGGGACCGGAGCGGAAGAACATCTCGGTCTTTCTTGTGCCGATGAATACGCCCGGAGTCAGCGTGAAACCGATCCCGGGCCTATGCGAAGACGGCCACATGAACGAGGTGTTTCTCAGCGATGTGGACCTTCCTGAAGCGGCGCTGCTGGGCGAGGAAGGCAAGGGTTGGGAGATCATCACCTTCGCGCTCGGCTACGAGCGGGTCGGCGCGCCGCGCTATCACTTCGGCCGGATCGCTCTCGACCGGGCGGTGGCCCAGCTGAAGACGGAGGGCCGGTTTTCCGATCCGGTGGTGCGGGCCGCGGCCGGCCGCATCGTCGCCAAGCTCGAGGCGGGACGTCTGCTGAACTATGCGGTCGTGGACCTGCGGGTGAAGGACCGGCCGCCGGGCGTGGTGGGCAATGTCCAGCGGGTGACGACAGCGGAAGGCATCCTCGACCTGATGGATTTCCTCGTCGAGTACTTGCCCGACGCCCTGGCGGGCGGAGACCGGTACCTGACCTTCTCCTACCGCAGCCAGGTCTCCGGGACGATCGCGGCGGGGACCTATGAACTGCAGCTCGACATGATCGCCCAACGCGGGCTCGGCCTGCCGCGGGGGCATTGAGATGGATCTGGACCTCACCGAAGATCAGGCCGCGCTGGTCGCGGCCGTTCAGCGGCTTGTCGACGACCACGGCGAGATCCCGAAAGAGAGCCGTCGCGGCTCCCACTTCTATTCGCAGGCCCTGGACAGGGCGCTAACCCAGAACGGCTTCACCCACGTGATGCTGGAGTCCGGCCTCACCGCCCTGGACGCGGCCTTGGTCGTCGAGCAGGTTTCGCGTTCGCCCGTGGTGATCGAGATCGGCGCCTCGGCGCTGGTGGCGCCGCACGTGGCCGACGCTCTCGTCCCCCGCCCGATCGTGCTGGCGCGGGGCGACCTGATGAAGCCGCAACGCTTCCTCCCGGTCGCCAAATCCATGCTCGTCGAGCATGCGGGAGACCTCAAGCTGCTGCCGGTCGCGCCCGGCGAGGTCGAGGAGATATCGAGCGTCTACGGCTATCCGATGGGCCGCTTCAAAGCCGCGCCGGACCTCTCCGCCTCGATCTCGCTCGGCGCATCGCGGATCCAGCCGTTTCGCCAATGGTGGCGCCTGTCGATCGCCGCCGAGGCCGCAGGAATGATGCAGGCGGCCGTCGAGTTCACGGTCGATTACGTGAAGCAGCGGCGCCTGTTCGGCACAACGGTCGGCAATTTTCAGGCCGTGCAGCACAGGTTGGCGCATGCCTACCGGATCGGTCAGGCGCTACACATGCTAGTGGTGAAGGCGGCCTGGAGCGGCGATGCTTTCGACGCCAACCAAGCCGCGTCCTTCGCCCAGCAGCACATTCCAAAGCTGACCTTCGATCTGCACCAGTTCAACGGCGCCATGGGCGTCTCCAACGAGCATCTGCTGCACTTCTGGACCTACCGGCTGAAGGCCCTCCAGTCCGAAATGGGCGGCGCCAATGCGGCGGCGCTCGATACCGCCGACCAACTCTGGGGGCCGGCCGAGCCGGCCCTCGTCTGAAGACCTTGCCCTCAGGAAAGCACACCCCATGACCAGTGAAGCGCTGACGGACGACTACTGGCTTGAGGGCCGGATCACCGACGAGGGCCTGGCGAAGATGCACGCCGAGCTGGGGCGCAAGCGTCAGGTCCCGGGGTGGAACTCGGAAGTGACGCGCGACAACATCTGGCACTTCGCGCTCGGCGTCGGCGACGACAATCCGCTGTGGTGGGACGAGGTCTATGCGAAGGCCTCGCCTTGGGGCCGTCTGATCGCGCCGCCCTACTACATCTTGAGCCACACCACCGGTCCGCTGGTGAAGCCCGAGCACGGGCAAATGTCGACGGCGGCGTATCTGCCCGGCGTGATGGGCATCTACGCGGGCTCGCGCTGGGAGTGGCGTCGGCCGGTGCACGTGGGGGAGAAGATCTCCGCGACGGCGGAGCTTGATTCTGTTCAGGTCAACGAGGGCAGCCGGTTCGGGGGCCGCTCGGTGACGCAGGTGGAGAAGCTGCAGCTGAGCACGGACGAGGGCGAGGTGGTGGCGGAGATCTTCCACACGCTGAAGCGCTTCGAGCGGCAGAAGATCGCGGCGAGCGGGGGCTATCTCGACCGGCCGCTGGCGACCTACACGGCGCAGGATCGCGAGCGGCTGGAAGCGCATTACGACCGCGAGGCCGCGACCCTGCGGCGGGGCGCCGAGCCACGCTATGTGGAAGACGTCGTCGTCGGCGAGACCTTGGGCCCGATGCTGAAGGGACCGCTTACCGTCAGTTCGGTCATGGGCTTCATCCTGGGCTACGGCAGCCAGATGCTGGGCGCCAACCGGATGGCCCACGACAACCTCAAGCTCCACCCGTCCACCAAGGTGATCCACCCGGTGAACGGCGTGGCCGACCAGTACGGCGCGGTGCACTGGGACGCCGACCTGGCGCGCGCCGGCGGCATGCCGGCGGCCTACGACATCGGTCCGCAACGCTTCTCCTGGTTCACCCACCTTCTGACCGATTGGGCGGGAGACGCGGGCTTCCTGGTTTCTCAGGACTTCCGTTTCAAGACGCCGAACTTCATGGGTGACGTCACCTGGATCACCGGCGAGGTGACCGAGGTCGATGCCGCGAGCGGCCTGGTCACCATCAAGATCACCGGCACAAACCAGCTTGAGGTCGTCAACTCCACCGCCGTCGCCAAGGTCCGCCTCCCGCGGCGGACCGCCTGAGGCTTCGGCCATGCGGGTGATGATGTTCGGCGGCTCGGGCTTCGTCGGCTCGCACGTCGCGAAGGAGCTGCAGGCCGCCGGCCATGAGATCAGCGCCCTGGCGCGCAATGCCGCAGGTGCGGAGAAGCTCGCTGCGGCCGGCATCGGGGTGGTCCCGGGAGATCTGGAGGACGCGCTCGACTGGTCTGAGCTGTTCGCCGAATTTGACGCGGTGATCTACGCGGCGCAGCTGCTGCTCGAGCCGGAGAACGCCACCGTCGACGCGATGCTCTCGGCGCTGGAGGACACGGGGAAGACCTTTATCTTCACCTCGGGCACAGGGGTGGTTGCGCAGCGCACGGACGGGTTCTGGAGCGAGGACAGCTTCGCCGAAGATGATCCTTTCATCCCGTACAAGCCCCTGGCGCGACGCACTGAAACCGAAGCCATGGTTCGGGCGGCGGCGGAGCGCGGCGTTCGGAGCCTGGTCATCCGTCCGCCCTCGATCTGGGGCAACGGCGGATCGCACATGCTCCAGTACTTCTTCGATTCCATCGAGAGAACGGGCGCGGTCTGCTACCTCGGGCCCGGCCTGAACCTCTACTCCAACGTCCACGTGGAGGACCTGTCGCGGCTCTACCGGCTCGCCCTTGAAGCGGGCGAGGCGGGCGCGCTCTACCATGCCGTCGCCGGGGAAGTGAACTATCACACTGTCGCCCACGCGATCGCCCGGCAAAGGGGCGTCGAGGCGCGTAGTGTCGCCTTCGAAGAGGCCGAGCGAATCTGGGGCCGGTTCGGTGCGATCATCGCTTTCAGTGTCTGCAGCCGATCGCGATCGCCGCGGGCGCGAGGGGAGCTGGGCTGGCGGCCCCAACATCTCGACATGCTGGCCGACATCGCGCACCCCGCCTACCTGACCGGCAGCCGGCCGTTTCGATAGGCGTGGCCATGTCAGACGACAGGACCGATCCACAGAACATGCTTCCCCGCGATTGCCTGGCGGGTCAGGTGGCGCTGGTGACCGGCGGCGGCACCGGGCTCGGCAAGGCGATCTCGGTGGAACTGGCGCGCGCCGGCGCCAGGGTGGTCATCGCCAGCCGCGGCGAGTCACATCGCCAGCAAGGAATCGCGGCCGTCCAGGCGGTCGGGGGAGAGGCCATCGGCGTTGAGCTGGATGTCCGTCAGCCCGCGATGGTCGAGGCGGCGTTCGTCGAGGCGGAAAGCCGGATGGCGCCGATTAGCCTGCTGGTGAACAACGCGGCGGCCAATTTCTACACCGCGGCCGAGGACCTCAGCGTCAACGGCTGGAACACCGTCATCGAGCGCGTCCTCACCGGGTCATTCCTTTGCTGCCAGGCGTTCGCGCGCCGGCGGATCCCCAGCGGTGAGGGCGGATCCATCGTCAATATCGCCGCCACCACAGGGATTTTGGGCGGCCCCGGCGTCGCCCACAGCGCGGCGGCCAAGGCAGGCCTCCTCAACCTCACCAAGTCGTTGGCCGTCGAGTGGGCGGTCGATCAGATCCGCGTCAACGCCATCGCCCCGGGCGTCTTCCCTCATGCCGACGACGACCCGGTCATTGCCGCGGGTCGCCCTGGTGGCGCGGCGCGGTCGGTGCCGATGGGCCGGGTCGGTCGGCCGCAGGAGATCGGCTGGCTGGCGGCCTTCCTGTGTTCCCCCTACGCCAGCTACATGACCGGTCAGACCTTGGTCCTGGACGGAGGGCGATCGCTTCACGCCTTCGTCGCGGGCGCAGATTTCGTCGCGCCGCGCGATCAGATTGCGGCTCGCGCGGCCGCGCCGGCAAACCCTGGAGAGCCGGAATGACCGTCGAGGAACTCCTGGCGCGGGAGGAAATCCGCCAGCTGCTCGCCACCTACAGTATCGCGGGCGACCGGGCCGATTATGAGACCATGGCGTCGGTGTTCGCGGAGGATGGCGTTCTCGACGGCGCCTCGCACCGCGTGGGCCGTGAGGCGATCGTCCGTAGCCTCGCCGACCGGCCGACAACGACCGCGGGGCCGGATCGACCGATCGGGTTTTCGCGTCATTGCCTGACGACGTCCCTGGTGACCTTCCAAGACGAGACGTCTGCCTCCGGACGCACCTACTTCGTGGTGTTCACCGAAAGCGGCCCGGACCATGTCGGGGTCTACGTCGACCGCTTCAGGAAGATTGGCGGGCGCTGGATGATCCAGCACAGGGACGCGCGGATCGATTGGGCGGGTGAGACCGGTCACGTCCGCCCCACACGACCTCCAGCGCGCGCCTAGGCTTCTGCGCGCGTCACGCCGTGCACGCCCTGCAGGTTGGAGATAATCGCCTCGGCGTCGGCGACGATGCGCTCGACCAGCACCTTCACCGATGGAATGTCATGGATCAGGCCCTGGGCGAGGCCGGCGGACCAGATGCCCGCGTCGAGGTCGCCGCTCTCATAGACGACGCGCCCGCGGGTCCCGGCCACCAGGTGTTTGACGTCCTCAAAGACCCCGCCGGCAGCTTCGATTTCAAGAACCTGGCGGCTGATGGCGTTGCGCGCCACGCGCGCCGTGTTTCGCATCGTACGATAGACGAGGTCGGTCTGCCGCTCATCATTGGCCACCAGCTGGCGTTTCACGTTCTCATGGATCGGTGCTTCCTCGGTGGCCAGGAACCGCGTGCCCATGTTGATGCCGTGCGCGCCCAGCGCCAGGGCGGCCACGAGACCCCGACCGTCGGCGAAACCGCCCGAGGCGATGATGGGTATGGTCACCTTGTCGGCGGCGGCCGGGATGAGCACCAACCCCGTGACATCGTCTTCTCCAGGCCGTCCGGCGCACTCGAAGCCATCGATTGACACGGCGTCCACACCGGCCCGCTCCGCAGCCACGGCGTGGCGCACCGCCACGCACTTGTGGATGATGCGGATGCCGTTCGCCTTGAAGTCGACGATGTGTTCATCGGGCCGGTAGCCAGCGGTTTCGACGATCTTCACCCCACCTTCGATGATCGCCCGGCGATATTCCGCCAGTGGTGGGGGATTGATCGCCGGCAGGTTGGTCAGGTTCACGCCGAACGGCCGGTCAGTCATCTCACGGCAGCGCAGAATCTCGCGGTAGAGGGCTTCGGGCGTGGGCTGGGTCAGGGCCGTGATGAAGCCCAGGGCGCCGGCGTTGGCGACGGCCGCCACCAGTTCGGCGCGGCCGACCCACTGCATGCCGCCCTGGACGATCGGATGTTCCACACCGAACAGATCGGTGAATGCCGTGCGCATTGCGTCGTCGTCCTATCGCCCGGCGAAGGCGGGCGGGCGCTTGTTCATCACCGCGTCCAGGCCTTCCTTGAAGTCCTCGCTGCCGATCAGCATCGCCTGGGCAAGCACATTGGCCGCCCATTCCTGCTCCATCGTCGACTCGAGGCCGCGATGAAGGCCCAGCTTCGCGGCGGCCCAGGCGTGCGGGGCCGCCTGGGTCAGTTCCTCGGCAAAGGCCTGTCGTCGCGCCGGCAGATCCGCGGCGGCCACGACCTCCACGACCAGCCCCAGTCGCAGCGCCTCCTCCGCCCCCATCGGCCGGCCGCGCAACACCATGTCCGTAGCCGGGCCAAGCCCCACCAGCCGCGGCAGCAGCATCATGCCGCCCAGGGGCGGCAGCAGGCCGAGCTTGATCCAGCTCTCCTGAAAGAACGCCGTCTCCGACGCGATCCGGAAGTCGCACATCAGGGCCAGTTCGCAGCCGACGGTGACGGCCGCGCCGCTGATCGCCGCAAGGGTCGGCTTTGGGCAATGGTAGAGGGCCCGCGCGGCGCCCTGGAAGCTGCGGTAGACCTGGTCCTTCACGGTCAATGCCGGCGTCGTAGCGAGCTGCTGCAGGAAACCGAACTCCGCCCCGGTCACGAAGTGCTTGCCGGCCGCCGTCAACACCAGCGCGCCGACCTCGACGTCTTCGGTGAGGGTTTCGACCGCGTGGCGGATTTCATCCATGGTTTCCGCGCGGACCGAATTGTTCGACTGCGGCCGGTCGATGGTGATGACGCCGACCCTGTTTTCGCGAGCGACGACGATATCGGAATAGGTCATGCAGTCAGGTCTCTGAGCGAGCGTTTGCGCCGATGCCAAGGGCACGTCCTGGGCCGGCGTGGAGGCGTCACCTATCGAGCGCGCGGGGCCGGCTTCAATATCAATTGTAGGGCCTTCGATATCGGTTTGATCGACTTGAGCGGCGCTTTGGTCGCGCTACCGAGGGAAGCGATCCGGCGTCCTCCGCGCCGCGCCGCTGGCGCTGTTGGCGCGGCTCTAACTCAGGACTTGTCGAACCGGGAAGTCACAGTTCATCGAACGGCCGCGGACAGGTCTTCGCAGAGTTGGTCCACGGTCGCCGGGGTCGTCGCCCAGGAGCACATGAACCGAACGGAGCCGTCGTGGACACGCTTGGCGAACCAGCCCGCGTCGTTCAAGCGCCGAAGGGAAGGCCCGTCTATCTGCAGAAATACGCCGTTCGCGTCGACGGGATGCCGAAGTGGGAAAGGCTGCGCCGCGGCCAGCCGTCGGGCCATCGCGTTGGCGTGTGCGGCGTGGCGCAGGAACGCGCCAGTCTCAAGCATGCCGATGAAAGGCGCCGCGAGGAAGCGGGCCTTCGCGGGCAGCTGGCCGCATTGCTTCAGGCGCGTGTCGAAACGGTTCGCCAGCTTGCGGTCGAAAATGACGACGGCCTCGGTCGGCGGCATGCCGGCCTTGGTTCCGCCGATCACCAGGATGTCGATCCCGAGCTTGGCGATGTGCGTCAGGTCCAGGCCGGCGGCCGCGGCGTTGGCGATCCTGGCGCCATCCAGGTGCGTCGCCAGGCCGCTGGCTCTTGCCGAGGCGGTCAGTCGGACGATCGCCCCGGCGGAATAGAGCGCGCCGTACTCGGTCGTGTTGGTAAGGGACAGCGCCGCCGGTGATTGACGAGAGGCCGTCTCCGGCAGGGCCAAGGCCGCCTCTAGCGCGGCGGGATCGACGCGGCCCGCCTCGCCGGGTAGGCCGACCAGCGCCAGGCCGCCGCCGAAGAAGGTGGGCGCCCCGGCCTCCTCGACGAGGATATGAGCATGGTGGTGCGCCAGCACGGCCTCGAACGGCCGGCAAAGCGTGGCCAGCGCGAGGGCATTGGCCGCTGTGCCTGACGCGACGAACCGCACCTCGGCGTCGGCGTCGAGGAGCTCGCGCACCAGATCACCTGCGCGCGCCGTCACCGGATCGGCGCCATAGGCCGGAGCGTACCCGACATTGGCGGCCGCCAGCGCGGCCATGGCCTCCGGCGCCCGCCGGCGCGGTGTTGTCAGATGCGAAGTCGTGCCGGAGCATCGGCCTCACGACCCCGCCGCTGCGGTGCGAATTTGGCTGCCACGGTGGAACACGCGGTCGTCCGGCAGCACGACGCCCGGATCGAGGTCTGAGGCGCCGTCAAGCTCCGCATAGAGCGGTGCAAAGTCGGTTTCGAGGGTCTGGCGCAGCAGGTCCTCGAAGCTGTCGATCACGAAGTAGGTCTGCTGGAAGTCGTCGATACGGTACTGCGTCCGCATCACCCGCCTCAGATCCAGGGCGATGCGACTGGGCGAAGGATCGTCGAGCGCGAACCTCGACTCGCCGAAACTAGAGACGATCCCGGCGCCATAGACCCTGAGCTGGCCCTCCTCGCGGATCAGGCCGAACTCCACCGTGTACCAATAGAGCCGGGCGAGCCTGTTCATCGCGCCGTAGCGCAGCGAGCGCAGGCCGCCTTCGCCGTAGGCCTGCATGTAGTCGGCGAACACGGGGTTCGCGAGCAACGGAACATGGCCGAAGACATCGTGGAAGATGTCGGGTTCCTGCAGGTAGTCCATCTGTTCGGGCGCGCGGACGAAGCGCGCCGCGACGAAGGTCCGGTTGGCGAGATGCCGGAAGAAGTCTTCGTCCGGCACCAGTCCGGGCACGGCGACGACCTGCCAGCCCGTGAGGCGCCCGAGCCGTTTGGACAGCTCCGCGAAATCGGGAATCCCGGGCTTCGACAGGCGCAAGACGTCGAGGCCGTTCAGAAAGGTGGGGCTGGCGCGGCCAGGCAGCATTTTCGCCTGCCGTTCGAACAACCTGTCCCACATGGCGTGCTCGGCAGGCGTGTATGATGACCAGTCCTGGGGGATCGTCCAGTCAGCGGGATCTTGCCCTTGCATCGACAATTCCTCCGAGATCTTCAGACCGGCTGCAGGACGAAGCGCTGAGGCGACAAGGTCTCGGGCGGCAGGTCCAGCGCTTCGAGGTCCGGATCGAGGGGAGACTGTGTCAGCAGGTTCGCAGCCAGGCGACTGAGGGCCGGCGCGGTCTGGATGCCGTAACCGCCGAGCGCGGCGAGCCAGAAGAAGTCCGGCTGCAGGGGGTCGAAGCCGACCACGGGCGAGCGGTCGGCGACGAATGACCTGAGGCCCGCCCATCGGTGCGAAACGCGCCGGACCTCCAGCGTCGTGGCCTGCTCGATGCGGTCGACGGCGATCGCGACGGTCATCTCGTCGGCCTGGGCATCGCCTGGCGAGGATGGCTCCTCGTCACACGGCGAGAGCAGCAGCTTCCCCGCGTCCGGCTTCAAATAATACTGCTCGCCCGCGTCCTTCAGCATCGGCCACCGGTCGACGTCCACGCCGGACGGCGGGTCGAGCAGGATTGCGGTCCGTTTCAGCGGCTGCAGACCGATGCCCACGGCGCCCGCCAGAGCGGCGACCTCGCCAGCCCAGGCCCCCGCAGCGTTCACGACGATCGGCGCGCGAACGCGTCGTCTCCGCGTCTCGATCGTCCAGGCGCCGCCGACGCGTTGCAGGCCGAAGACCGGATTGTCGAGGATGAGCTCGCCGCCGTTGGCCTTGAACTGGCGCAGATAGCCACGGTGCAGGGCGTCCACGTCGATGTCGGAGGGCCGAAGCGACAGGACCGCACCCACAAGCCCCTCCGGGCGGATGATCGGCACCAGGGCGCGGGCCTCATCGATCGTCTTGGTCTCCCGTTCGTCCGGCGGGGTGATCGCCAAGTAGGCGTCGAGATCGGCCTGGTAGCGCGCGGTGTGCAGGACGCGGCGCAGCTTGAGCAGAGGCGCCTCGGTGAAACCCGGCGGCGGCGCATCGAAGAAGGGGCGGCTCGCGCGCGTCAGGTCGCGGATCAATCCGTTGCCGTAGCTTTCGCTGAAGATCGCCGCTGAGCGTCCGGTCGAGTGATAGCCGGGCTGGTCCTCCATCTCGAGCAGGCCCACCCGCGACGTCGCCGCCAGGTGCGCCGCGATCGAGGCGCCCGCCATGCCCGCGCCGATCACCACCACATCGAAATCGTCGCTCACCCATATCCTCCTGTCGGGGCGCGGCTTTGGGCAAGCCCAAGCACGACCTCGTGCGACCAGCTTTGCGGACGAAGCGCGGCCCGTGCGCGCCTTGGCGCGCCGGAATATTCCGTCACGGCCGCAACGCTGCCGTCCGGTGGCCAAGGACGAAAGGCCGCTTTATCGCGGCGCCCTATAGGCGACGCCTATGGGGTGAGGTCAGTGCGCCTGAGCCGATCGGCCTTCGCCGATCCGAAGCCCGGCGCTGGCGTCGGCGGGCGAATAGCCGGTCATTTCCCCGATCAGGGAGATGAACGAGCGCGTGATCCGCGACAGCGGCCGATCGGCCAGGCAGACGGAGTAGACCCCGAAGGACAGCGCCGGCGCGAGGGGCCGGTAGTCCATGTCGTCCGCCGCGCAGACCCGGGCGGTGAAGTCGTCGACGACCGCGACGCCGACCCCTTCGCGCACCAGCGCCGCGGCGACGTACATGGTGCTGATCGTCACGGTCTCCCGGATGTCGAGGTTCAGCCGGGCGACCTCGCGGCTGAACAGGGTCCCCAGCGGGCCGCTGTGCGCCAGGCTGACAAAGTCGCGGTCCTCCAGCATCTCCAGTCCGACCCGGGAGGGCAGATCGGGCATGCCCGCCTTCCGATAGAGCAGCACCAGTTCGCGCCGGCCGATCTCGGCGTACTCCAGCTTCTCGTGGCCCGCGTTCTCATAGGCGATGGCGATGTCGCAGTGCCGCTCCTGCAACAGCCGCGGGATGTCGGCGTGATGGAGGGTCTGGATGTCGAAGCTCACCTTCGGGTGTTTGCGCCGGAAGGCGGCGACGGCGAGGGGGGCGACGTCGATGCCGAACCCGGGCAGGACCCCGATGCGGATGTGACCGTCGGAGGCGTGCGCGAGGTTCTTGGCCGTCTGTCTGAGCGAGCCGACGCGGTCATAGATGTCGGACACCTCGAAGAACAGGGCGTGGGCCTCGTCCGTCGGGACCAGGCGGCCCTTGGCGCGTTTGAAGAGCGGGAAGCCGAGCCGGGACTCGGCGTGCCGCAGGACATTGCTGACCGAGGGCTGGGAGACGCTCAGGGCGCGGGCGGCGGCGCTGACTGAGCCGTTGATATAGACGGCATGGAAGACCTCGATGTGCCGCAGGTTCATCATATTCGGAGCCCTCCTCGACGACCGGACGCGTCCAACGCGTGGCAGTGCCAGCTTGCAACCACAGGCTATGGATCAAGGGCCGTCTGCCCCTACCCGCCCCTCAAACCATAACGAAACGCTATAGCTCACGGAAGAGATGGCGCCTTGTCGGCTCCGTCATAAAACCTTGATCGTTCCTCCAAGGACGCAACGGCGTCATCGGGGGAATACGATGCGAGCCCATCCGTTTTCTGATCGTCGCGCGCTTGGCATTGGTGCGAGCGCGCTTGCTCTAACGATTGCCCTGGCCTCAGCCACCACGGCCGCGGCGCAGGCTGCCGGCGGGTCGACATCGACTGACGCGGCGGGGGCCACCAGCGGCTCTGTTGCGGAGGTCGTGGTCACGGCATCGCGGGTGGATCGAGCCGGCTTCGAAGCGCCGACGCCGACGACTGTGGTCGGCCCCACCGAGCTGCATCTCGCCGCCCGCGCCAACATCGCCGCCGTCCTCGACGACCTCCCGCAGGTGAAAGACACCTTCAACCCGACCAATACAGCTCGCAGCGCCGTCCTTTCCGGCCAGCAGTCTGTTGACCTTCGCGGCATCGGTTCGACGCGGACCCTGGTCCTGCTGGATGGTCATCGCTTCATCGGCGACAACGACCTGAACACGATCCCCTTCGACCTGGTGAAGCGCGTCGAAGTGGTGACAGGCGGCGCGAGCGCTGATTGGGGCTCGGGCGCCATCGCCGGCGTCGTCAATGTCATTCTGGACGACAACTTGGACGGTGGCCGCTTCAGCGCCGCCACAGGCATTTCATCGCGCAGCGACGACCGGGAATACCGCGCCAGCGCGGCCTATGGCGCCGAGTTCGCCAACGGCCGCGGTCACTT
>NZ_DATAPY010000147.1:0-39064 GCF_036264965.1 Phenylobacterium sp. | reverse complement strand
GTCTCCGAATCGATGGCCACCACCGCGGCGCCCGCGAGCGCGCCATCCGGCAGGTCGCCCTCGTGCAGATGTGTGATGACCTTCTTCAAGTCGCGCTCCGCCAGATCCATCCCCAGCTACAATATAGAGCCGGAGGGCGCCTGGGTAAGGGGCGCCGTTTTCCACCGGCAGGACTGTCCCCCGAGGGGGACGACACCTTGCACCGATGGTGCCCAGGAAAGGACTCGAACCTTCACGGCCGTTAAGCCACTGGCACCTGAAGCCAGCGCGTCTACCAATTCCGCCACCTGGGCCCGATCCGTCGGATCGCGCGAGCCGGCTTCCTTAAAGCCCCGCCTCACGCCGGTCAACGCCCGGTTCGCAACGTCGGCTCGCGACCGATTGCAGCAACGGGCGGCATCGTCTATCCGCATGGCTATGCAGAACCTCGTCACCGTCTTCGGCGGATCCGGCTTCATCGGCGCCCAGACCGTGCGCCAGCTCGCCAAGGCCGGCTGGCGGATCCGGGTCGCCGTGCGCAATCCAGCCAAGGCCTACGCCATGCGGCTGCACGGCGACGTGGGCCAGATCGACATCGTCCAGGCCAATGTCCGCAACCCGGCCTCGTTGCGCCGCGCGCTGGCGGGCGCACAGGCCGCGGTGAACCTGGTGGCGGTGGCCCACGAGACCGGCCGCCAGGGCTTTACCGCCCTGCACGTGATGGGCGCGAAGAACGTCGCCGAAGCCGCCAGGGCCGAGGGCGTCACCCGCCTGGTGCACATGTCGGCCCTGGGCGCGGATGCGAGCTCGGAGTCCAAGTACGCCCGCACCAAGGCCGAGGGGGAGGCCGCGGTCCGCGCGGTGGAGCCGGACGCGGTGATCGCGCGGCCCTCGGTGGTCTTCGGGCCCGAGGACGACTTCTTCAACCGCTTCGCCGCCATGGCGCAGATCAGCCCGGTGCTGCCCTTGGTGGGCGGCGGCCACACCCGCTTCCAGCCGGTGTTTGTGGGCGATGTGGGCAAGGCGCTGGCGGCCGCGACGGCTGTCCCCGACGCTGCGGGCCAGACCTATGAGCTGGGCGGGCCGGCGGCCTACAGCTTCCGCGAACTGATGGAAATGATGCTGGCCGAGATCGGCAAGCGGCGGGTGCTGCTGCCCGTCCCGTGGCCTGCAGCGCGCCTGCTGGGCTCGCTGGGCGACCTGTCGCTCAGCCTGATCGGCGACGGGCTGATCCGGCCGCCGGTGACCTCCGACCAGGTGACCCTGCTGAGGGCGGACAATGTGGTCAGCGGGACCTTGCCGGGACTGGCCGACCTCGGGATCACGCCGACCACCCTGGAAGCGGTGCTGCCGGAATACCTCTACCGCTATCGCAAGGGCGGCCAGTACGCCGACCAGGAAAGCCGCGAGCTGGCGGCGATCTAGCGCCGGTTGCCCAGGTGACATGAAGCTGGGCTATGCTCGGCGGATGATCACGCGCCGCCTCCTGCCCCTTCTCGCCGTCCTGGCCCTCGCCGGCTGTTCCAAGCCCGCGCCGAAAGCCGACGCCGACAAGCCGCTCATCTTCTCCATCGTCTCGACCGAGGCGACCCAGACCCAGATGCAGGAATGGGGGCCGTTCCTGAAAGACATGGAGACGGCCACCGGCCTGAAGGTGAAGCCGTTCTTCGGCTCGAACTATTCGGCCCTGATCGAGGCCATGCGCTTCAAACAGTCGGACCTGGGCTGGTTCACCAACCAGTCGGGGCTGGAGGCCGTGCGCCGGGCCGGCGGCGAGGTGTTCGCCCGCACCACCCACCCGAACGGCCACGACGGCTATCAAGGGGTGATCATCGTCAAGAAGGGCTCGGGGATCACGCTCGACAAGCTGCTCAAGTGTGGCCAGACGATGGACTTCGGCATGGGCGACGCAAAGTCGACGTCCGGGACGCTGGCGCCCAACACCTATCTGTTCGGCCCGCGTGGCATAGATCCGGTGAAGTGCTTCAAGACCGTTCGCTCGGCGAGCGCCGAGGCCAACCTCTATGCCGTGGCGTCGGGCGTCCTGCCGGCGGCCACCGACAACACGCGGTCCATGGACCGGCTGGCGGCGATCGGCACCGACCAGTCCAAGAAGGCATTGGACGCCCTGCAGGTGATCTGGACCTCGCCGACCATTCCGGAGGACCCGATGGTCTGGCGCGCGGACCTCGATCCCGCCATCAAGAAGAAGGTCGCCGACTTCATCTTCAGCTATGGCGTCGGCGACACCGACGAGGCCAAGCGCCAGCGCGCGATCCTGGAGCGCATCCAGACCGGCGCCTTCAGGCACGCCGACAACACCCACCTCCTACCCGTGCGCGAGATGGAGGCGACCGGCATGCTGGTGCAGGCCAAGTCCAAGGGCGATCAGGAGGGTGTGACCAAGGCCCAGGCGGCGCTGGACCAGGTGCACAAGGAAATGGCGGCGCTGCCGAAGGGCCCCTAGCCTCCCCTCGATCGTCATCCTCCGGTCAGCCGCGGGCTGATCCGGGGGACCCAAGCGGTCTCGCCCCATTCCGCAACCCGGCTAGGGTCCCCCGGATCGCCTCTTCGGGCGACCGGAGGATGACGGTTGGGGGTTAGGCCTCGCCGCTCAGCAGGAAGTGCCCCCGCAGCGCGGCGAAGGGCTTGTCGCGATCGTCCTGCCAGGCCTCGACGTGGACGTTGGCGATGCGGCGACCAACCTTGCGCAGGTCGGCGCGGGCGTAGGACGTCAGGCCGCCGCGCCCAGGGCGCAGATATTCGATGGTCACGTCGATGGTCTTCGGCAGCCGCCGCGCCGGCTCGGCGACGGAAAGTTGCGCGAGCGCGGTCATCTCCAGGAAGGCGCCGATCACCCCGCCGTGCAGGGCCGGGATGAAGGTATTGCCGATCAAATGCTCCGAGGGCGGCAGGATGGCGGTCATCTCGTCGCCCGCCAGCTCGGCCTGCATGCCGAGGAAGCGGATATAGGGCACGCGGCTCAGGAAGCCTTCCAGGCGCTCGGCGGCGTTGGTCATTCGTTGGGCCGGTTCAGAATGAAGGCGGCCTGGGCGGTGGCCACCAGATCGGAGCGGTCGACGTCCCAGGCCTCGGCGCGGACGAAACCGATGGAGCGGGTGAGCTTGTAGCAGTGCGCCTCGCAGGTGACCCCGGTCCGCGGCGCGGCGGCGCGCATATAGTCGATCCGCAGGTCGAGGGTGGCGGTGGAGAAGGGCTCGCTGCCGGCGGCGGCAGCCATGGCCAGGCCGCAGGTGTGGTCGAGCAGGGTGGTGACCACCCCGCCGGCGATCACGCCGGTGTCGGGATCGCCCACCAGGTCTTCGCGCCAGGGCACATCGAGGGAGCCGCGGGCGAGCGAAACGGAAACAAACCGCATGCCGAGCGCAGCCGCCTGGGGCGTTACCTGCACCATGCGCTCGGCGATCTCGCGGAAGGCGTCGGGGACCTCGCTCATGAGCAGAGGCGGTAGGACCGGGACGGACGCCGGTCAATCGGGCTCTTGAGCGGAGCCCTACGGAGCGCACTACATTGAAACGCGATGATCCGACCGCAGGACCTGCTCTGCCCGAAGCTTGAGGGCCTCTACTGCGCCCCGGGTGATTTCTACATCGACCCGACGCGCCCGGTGGCGCGGGCGGTGATCACCCATGGGCATGCGGACCACGCGCGGGCCGGGCACGGCGCCGTTCTGGCGACGCCCGAGACCCTGGACATCATGGCCGAGCGCTATGGGCTGGAGTTCGCCGGCGCCACGCACGCGGCGGCCTATGGCGAGGCGGTGGCCCGGGACGACGTCGAGGTGACCCTGGTCCCGGCGGGCCATGTGCTGGGCTCCGCCCAGGCGGTGGTGCGCTGGAAGGGCCTGACCATGGTGGTAAGCGGGGATTACAAGCGAAGACGAGACCCGACATGTCCGGCGTTCGAGCCCGTGCCCTGCGACGTGTTCATTTCGGAGGCGACCTTCGGCCTGCCGGTGTTCCGCCATCCGGACGACCGGGAGGAGATCGCGCGCCTGCTGCGCTCGGTGGCGCAGTTCCCGGAGCGCAGCCACTTGGTCGGCGCCTATGCGCTCGGCAAGGCGCAGCGGATCATCCGTCTGCTTCGCGAGGCCGGCTGGGAGGCGCCGATCTATGTGCACGGGGCGCTGGAGCGGCTGAACGCGCTCTATGAGCGGCACGGGATCGATCTGGGGCCCCTGGCGCCCGCCACCGGCGGCAAGAAGGACGACTTCGCGGGCCAGATCATCATCGCCCCGCCCTCGGCCACCCAGGACCGCTGGAGCCGCCGGTTCCCCGATCCGGTGGCGGCCTTTGCCTCCGGCTGGATGCAGGTCCGCGCCCGGGCCCGCCAGCGCGGCGTCGAGCTGCCCCTGGTGATCAGCGACCACGCCGACTGGGACGAGCTCACCGCCACCGTGGACGAACTGCGCCCGGGGGAGCTGTGGATCACCCACGGGCGGGAAGAAGCGCTGGCGAGGTGGGCGGAGCTGCACGGCGTGCCGGCGCGCGCGCTGGCCTTGGTGGGGTACGAGGAAGAGGACGACGATTAGGTGCGCGCCTTCGCCGAACTCCTCGACCGGCTGTCGCTGACCGCGTCGCGCAACGCCAAGCTGACGCTGGTGCGCGACTATCTGCGGACGGCGCCGGACCCTGACCGCGGCTGGGCGCTGGCGGCCTTGACCGGGGACCTTTCCTTTGACGCGGCCAAGCCGGCATTCATCCGCAAGGCCGTGGAGGAGCGGATGGATCCGCAGCTCTTCTGGTGGTCCTACGACTATGTGGGCGATCTGGCCGAGACGGTGGCCCTGGTCTGGCCGGCCAGACCGGGCGCGAACCGCGAACCGGAGCTGTCGGAGGTGGTCGACGCCTTGCGTGGGGCGACCCGCGCCGAGGTGCAGACGCTGATCGAAGGCTGGTTGGACGCCTTGCAGCCCACCGGGCGCTGGGCGCTCTTGAAGCTGATGACCGGGGGTCTGCGCGTCGGTCTGACCGCGCGGCTGGCCAAGCGGGCGGCGGCGGATATCGGCGCGGAGCCGGTCCCCGCGACGGAGATCGAGGAGCTGTGGCACGCGCTTCATCCGCCCTACGAGGACCTGTTCGCCTGGCTGGAGGGCCGTGCCGAACGGCCGTCGTCGGAGAACCCCGGCCGTTTCCGCCCCGCCATGCTGGCCCAGGCGATCGATGAGGCCGTGGATTTCGCCAGGCTCGACCCCGCCGACTACGCCGCCGAGTGGAAGTGGGACGGCATCCGCGTGCAGGCGGTGAACGAAGGCGGGGTGCGCCGGCTCTACACGCGCACCGGCGACGATATCTCCAGGAGCTTCCCCGACGTGGTCGGCGCACTGGAGGCGCAGGGCGTCATCGACGGCGAACTGCTGGTGATGCGCGACGGCAGGGTCGCCAGCTTCGCCGATCTGCAGCAGCGGCTGAACCGCAAGACCGTCGACGCCAAGGCCCTGGCCGACTTCCCCGCCGCCATCCGGGCCTACGACCTGTTGTCCGAGGGCGTCGAGGACACCCGGGTCCTGCCCTTTGCCGAGCGGCGCAGACGCCTGGAGGCCTTCGTCGCCAGGGAGGCCAGCCCGCGCATCGATCTGTCGCCGGTGCAGCAGTTCGCGAGTTGGGCTGAGCTGGCGGCGCTGCGGGCCGAGCCGCCGCCGGGCGACCCGCAGATCGCCGAGGGCTTGATGCTCAAGCGCTGGGACTCGATCTACGAGGCCGGCCGGCCGAAGGGGCCGTGGTTCAAGTGGAAGCGCGATCCGCTCTTGATCGACGCGGTGCTGATGTACGCCCAGCGCGGGCACGGCAAGCGGTCGAGCTTCTACTCCGACTACACCTTCGGAGTCTGGACCGAGGGCGAGGACGGCGGCCGTGTGCTGACGCCGGTGGGCAAGGCCTATTTCGGCTTCACTGACGAGGAACTCAAAGCCATCGACAAATACGTCCGCGACAACACCATCGAGCGGTTCGGGCCGGTGCGCTCGGTGCGCGCCGAACCGCACCACGGCCTGGTGTTCGAGGTGGCGTTCGAGGGGCTGCAGCGCTCGACGCGGCACAAGTCCGGCGTGGCGATGCGCTTCCCCAGGATCAACCGCATCCGCTGGGACAAGCCGCCGGGCGAGGCGGACGAGCTGACGACCTTGGAGCGGATGTTGGAGCGGATGGAGGACCGCTAGGCCCTCCAAGCTTCGTCATCCTCCGGTCAGCCGCAGGCTGATCCGGGGATGACGACCTATTGGGGAAGTAAGGCCTCATCCGCCAGGAACTGGCGCAGGTCCCCGCCTTCGAACAGCACGCCCTTGATCCCGGCGCGCAGGGCCGCCTCAAGGTCGGACGGCTTATCGCCGATGAGGAGGGAGGCGTCGCGGTCGATGGGCCAGTCCTGCAGCGCCTGCAGGATCATGCCGGGGTTGGGTTTTCTGAGCGGTGGGTCGGGGTGGCGGTAGGCTTCGACCGGGGCGTCGGGATGGTGCGGGGCGTAGTAGAAGGCGTCGATGTGGGCGCCGGAGCTGGCCAGGTCTTCGGCCATCCTGGCGTGCAGGGCGTTGACGGCGTCTTCGCTGTAGAAGCCGCGGCCGACGCCGGACTGATTGGTCACCACGATCACCAGCCAGCCGGCGCGATTGAAGGCGGCGACCACCTCGCGGGCGCCGGGAATCCAGCGGAAATCCTCCCAGCGGTAGACGTAGCCGTGGTCCTCGTTCAACACCCCGTCGCGGTCGAGGAACAGCGCCGGGCGCGGCGGATGGGATGACAGGCTTTCGGGCACCGCGGCACTATAGCGGGGCTGGATGTGGCGAGGCGATTTCAAAAAGGCCGAACGGCTGTCTAAGGTCGCCCTTCGTGGTCATTGAGGCGCCCGTTTGCCGACATCCCCATCGCCCGCCGTCCTGACGCTCACCGACCTGAAGGTGGATTTCGACACTCACGACGCGGTGGTGAACGCGGTGCGCGGGGTGTCGCTGGCGATCGGCCGTGGCGAGACCCTGGGCGTGGTCGGCGAAAGCGGCTCGGGCAAGAGCCAGACCTTCATGGCGGTGATGGGCCTGCTGGCGCGCAACGGCCGCGCGTCAGGCTCGGCGAAATTCTTAGGGCAGGAGCTGCTGGGGCTGAAGGCCCGCGAGCTGAACCGCATCCGCGGCTCGAAGATGACCATGATCTTCCAAGACCCGCTGACGGCGCTGACGCCGCATGTGCGGATCGGCGAGCAGATCGCCGAACCGCTTAGGCTGCACCTGGGCCTGTCGGACCGCGACGCGACGGCGCGGGCGAAGCTGTGGCTGGAGAAGGTGCGGATTCCCGACGCGCAGGCGCGGTTGCGGCAATATCCGCACGAGCTCTCCGGCGGCATGCGCCAGCGGGTGATGATCGCCGCGGCCATGGCGGGAGGACCTGAGCTTCTTATTACCGACGAGCCGACCACGGCGCTCGACGTGACTGTGCAGGCCGAGATCCTCGACCTGATGGCTGAACTCAGCCGCGAGACCGGCACGGCCATGGTGCTGATCACCCACGACATGGGGGTGATCGCCCGCCTCGCCGACCGAGTCTGCGTAATGAAGGACGGCGCCTATGTGGAGGCGGGAACGGCCGAGCAGGTCTTCCGCAGCCCCGCCACCGACTATACGCGGTCCCTGCTGGAGGCGATCCCGCGGCTGGACCGCGAGGGGCGCGGCGGCCGGCCCGTGCTGGCCCCTGCCCCGGCCGACGCGCCGGTGGTGGTCGAAGGCCGCGACGTGAAGGTCTGGTTCCCGATCCGCCAGGGGTGGTTCGGCGGGACCAGGATGCTGCGCGCGGTGGACGGCGTCTCGTTCCAGGTGCGGCAGGGCGAGACCCTGGGCGTGGTGGGCGAGAGCGGCTCGGGCAAGTCGACCCTGGCGCGGGCGGTGCTGAACCTGCTGCCGGCCACGGAGGGAACCGTCACCCTGATGGGCCGCGACATCACCCATGCGGATCGCGAGGCGATGCGCGTAGCGCGGAAAGACCTGCAGATCGTCTTCCAGGACCCGCTGGCCAGCCTGGACCCGCGCGCCACCATCGGCTCCTCCATCGCCGAGCCGCTGGAGGTGTTCCGTCCACAGATGAACCACGCCGAACGCGATGCCGAGGCGGCCGCGATGATGGCCAGGGTTGAGCTCGATCCGGCGCTGATCAACCGCTATCCGCACGAGCTCAGCGGCGGCCAGAACCAGCGGGTGGGGATCGCGCGGGCCATGATCCTGAAACCCCGGCTGGTGATCTGCGACGAGGCGGTCTCGGCCCTGGACGTGTCGATCCGCGCCCAGATCATCGATCTGCTGATCGCCCTGCAGAAGGACATGGGTCTCTCGATGATTTTCATCAGCCATGACCTGGCGGTGGTGCGGGAGATCAGCCACCGGGTGCTGGTGCTCTATCTGGGCCGGTTGGTGGAGACCGCCGACCGTGAGCGGATCTACGCCGCGCCGCAGCACCCCTATACGAAGGCGCTCCTGTCCGCCGCGCCGATCCCCGACCCGGCCATCGAGCGCACCCGGCGGCGCGTGAAGCTGGCGGGCGAGCCGCCGAGCCCCATGGACCCGCGCGCGGCCCTGCGGTTCCTGCCCTCGCGGCTGCCGGCAGACCCCGGCGCGCCGATCCTGCCGCCGGCGCTGAACGAGATCGCGCCCGGCCATTTCGTGGCGGAATTCGACCCGCCGGCCGAAGCGGCCTAGAAGCCCGGTCGTGCGCAAGATCACCCCCGTCCTGATGTCCGGCGGCGCCGGTACGCGGCTCTGGCCCCTGTCCACCCAGGCGCGGCCGAAGCAGTTCCACGCGCTCGGCGGCGAGCACACCCTGATCCAGGAGACGGCGCTGCGCTTCACGACGGAAGCCTTCGCGCCGCCCATGGTGATCGGCAACGCGGCCCACGCGGACCTGACGCGGGCGCAGCTGGCCGAGGTAGGCGTCACGGCCTCGGCCCTGATCCTGGAGCCGGTGGGACGCCACACCGGCGCGGCGGCCTGCGTCTCGGCCCTGGCGGCGGTCGAGGCGGGCGCCGAGCTGATGCTGCTGCTGAGCGCCGATGCGCGGATCGCCGACCCTGCCGCCCTGCGGGCGGCCGTGGCCTTGGGCGCGACGGCGGCTGAGGCCGGGGCCCTGGTGATATTCGGCATCACGCCGACCGGGCCGGAGACCGGCTATGGCTATATCCGCGCCGAGGCCGGTGACGAGCCAGTGCGCAAGATGGCGGCCTTCGAGGAGAAGCCGGACCTGGCGACGGCGAAGGCCTATGTGGCCGACTCGGCCTACAGCTGGAACGCTGGCATCTTCCTGTTCAGCCCCACGGCCTTCGTCGCCGAGGCGGAGCAGATCGCACCGGACCTGATCGCCGCGGCCCGGACCGCGCTGGCCGAAGCCGAACGCGACGGGGACCTGGTCCGCCTGGGCAAGGCCTTCCGCGGCGTGCCGTCGGTGGCGGTTGACGTGGCGATCTTCGAAAAGACCGACAAGGCGATGGTGGTCTCGGCCGACATCGGCTGGAGCGATGTGGGCGCCTACGACGCCCTGTGGGCGGAGGGCGCCAAGACCGCGGCCGGCGACGTGGCGCAGGGGCCGGTGATCGCCGTGGATACGGCCAACAACCTGGCGATCTCCGATGGGCCGGTGGTCGTGCTGGCGGGGGTGGAAGACCTGGCCGTAGTGGTCGAGAACGGCGTCGTCCTGGTCACCCGCCGCGATGCGCCCGGCGCGGTGCGCGCGGCGGTCGAGGCGGTCAAGAAGGCGGGTCGGGAAGACCTCCTCTAGCCCCCAAAACGCTCGTCATCCTCCGGTCGCGCGAAGACGCGATCCGGGGGACCCAAGCCGCCTTGCCTCATTCTGAAACTCAGCTTGGGTCTCCCGGACCAGCCTGCGGCTGACCGGAGGATGACGAAAATTGGGAGTTGGGGAAAACGCCTGTTCGCACCTGCACAAGCACAGCGTTGCCCCGGGAGGTCGCCGCCGTTAGGTTGCGCGCCTTTTCCGCAAGCCCTTCAGCTCAACCCGGCGTTCCCATGACCCTCGCCTTCGATGACATCCTCGCGGCCCGAGACCGGCTGCAGGGTCATATTGAGCGCACCCCGTGCCGCCGGTCGCGCACCCTGTCGGAGATCACCGGGGCGGACGTGTGGGTGAAGTTCGAGAACCTGCAGTTCACCGCCGCCTACAAGGAGCGCGGCGCGCTGAACAAGCTGCTGCAGCTCACCGAAGCTGAAAAGAAGCGCGGCGTGATCGCCGCCTCGGCCGGCAACCACAGCCAGGGCCTGGCCTATCACGCCGCGCGGCTGGGCATCCCGGTGACCATCGTCATGCCCAGGGCGACACCCTTCGTGAAGGTGCAGCAGACCCGCGCCCACGGCGCCGAGGTGGTGATCGACGGCGACGGCTACGACGAGGCCTCGGCCTTCGCCATGAAGCTGCGCGAGGAGCGCGACCTGGTGTTCGTCCACCCGTTCAACGACCTGGACGTCATGGCCGGCCAGGGCACGGTGGCGCTGGAGATGCTGGAGGACGCCCCGGACCTGGAGATCCTGCCGATCCCGATCGGCGGCGGAGGGCTGATCGCCGGCATGGCGACGGCGGCCCGGCATGTGAAGCCGGACATCAAGATCGTCGGCGTCGAGCCCGCCATGTACCCCTCGTTCACGGCGAAGATGCGCGGCGTGAACGCCGGCGTCAGTGGCGGCGGGGCGACCATCGCCGAGGGCATTGCGGTGAAGCAGGTTGGCGACCTCTCCTATGCCGTGGTCCGGCCGCTGGTGGACGAAGTGCTGCTGATCGAGGAGCCGTTCTTCGAGCGCGCCGTGGCCCTCTACTGCAATGTCGAGAAGACGGTGACCGAGGGCGCGGGCGCCGCGTCCCTGGCGGCGTTGCTGGCCTACCCCGAGCGGTTCCGCGGCAAACGTTGCGGCCTGGTGATCACCGGCGGCAATATCGACACCCGCCTGCTCGCCTCGGTCCTGACCCGCGAGCTGGTCCGCGAACAGCGGATCGTCAGCCTCCGGATCATCGGCGACGACCGCCCGGGTCTGCTGGCCACCGTTTCCGCCATCATTGGTCGGATGGGGGCCAATATCATCGAGGTGGCCCACAACCGTCTCGCCCTGGATGTGCCCGCCAAGGGCGCGGAGTTCGACATCCTGATCGAGACCCGCGACGCCCAGCACACCCAGGAAATCATGGATGCCCTGCGTGAGGCGGGCTATCCGCCCCGCGCCGTCTGACGAGGTAAGAAGAATGATCCGTGTTCTGACGATTGCTGTCGCCGCCCTGTCGTTGGCGGCCTGCCAGCCGAAGGTGAAGGCCTCCGCCATTCCCGATCAGAGCGTCGCCTCGGCCCAGTTCCTGGCCAAGAACGCCAAGGCGCCGGGCGTCGTCGTCCTGCCCGACGGCCTGCAGTACAAGATCGTGCACTCCGGCCCGACCACCGGGGCCAAGCCGCACATCAACGACGAGGTGAAGGTCAACTACGAGGGTAAGCTGATCGACGGCACGGTCTTCGATAGCTCCTACGAGCGCGGCCAGCCGGCGAGCATGCCGCTGAAGAACCTCGTCAAGGCCTGGCAGGAGGCCATCCAGCTGATGCGTCCGGGCGACGAATGGATCCTCTATGTGCCGCCGGAGCTGGGCTACGGCCCCGAGGGCCAGGGCCCGATCCCGGGGAACGCCGCGCTGATCTTCCGCATCGAGCTGATCGATTCCCTGCCCGGTCCGGGGACGGTTCAGCAGGGCTAAGACGGTCACCCTCGATTTCCCAAGCCGTCATGGCCGGGCTTGTCCCGGCCATCCATATGCGCCGGCGTTGGGGATTTGCCTGAGCGATCAGCGCACATGGATCCCCGGGACAAGCCCGGGGATGACGACCGAAAGGGCGGAAAGGCCGGTGGGCGGCTAGAGCGGCCGCCGCATCCCGGCGTGGCTCTTCACGAAGCCGAGGCGTTCGTAGAATCGCTGAGCGTCGACCCGGCTGTTGTGAGCCAGCAGCTCGATGTTGGCGCAGCCGCGCCGCCGCGCCTCGTCCATCGCCCAGCGGATCATCACCTGGCCAACGCCCTGGCCTCGCAGGCTTGAATCCACCCGGACCGCCTCGATCAGCGCCAGCTCGGCGCCCTGGTTCGACAAACCCGGGATGAAGGTCATCTGCAACGTGCCGACGACCGCGCCCGCGGCGTCCTGGGCCACGCTCAGCAGGTTGCGCGGGTCGGCCGCCACCTTCTCGAAAGCCTCGAAATAGGCAGGCAGCGGCGGATCCGTAACCTGCTCACGACCGCCGCCCAGATGGTCATCAGCCAGCAGGCGCACGATGGCGGCGACATCTTCCCGCCGAGCGGGGCGCAGGCTGAGGGTCGGAGCGTCAGGCGGCATGCCGCTTCCTAGCACGGGACGGCTTTCCGTTGAGGCGCCTGCCGCGCGGGTCTATGCCGTCAGGCCATGAGCTTCTCCGGCCCCGACCGCGACATCCTTCAGACCCTGATCGGCTTCGACACCACCTCGCGACGCTCCAACCTGGAGCTGATCGAATGGGTGGAGGCCTACCTTGACCGCCACGGCGTGCCGCACCGGCGCGTGCTGAACGCCGAGGGGACCAAGTCCAATCTGCTGGCCACCGTGGGGCCCAATATCGAGGGCGGCGCGGTGCTGAGCGGCCACACCGACGTGGTGCCGGTGGACGGCCAGCCGTGGAGCACCGATCCCTGGACCGCCGTGGAGCGTGACGGGCGGCTCTATGGCCGCGGAACCTGCGACATGAAGGGCTTCCTGGCCCTGGCGCTCGGCGCGGTGCCCGGCTTGATCGCCGCCAATCCGAGGAAGCCCGTGCATTTGGCCTTCTCCTATGACGAGGAGATCGGCTGCCTGGGGGCGCCGTCGATGATCGAGGTCATCCAGCGCGAGCTTCCGGCCCCGGCCTTCGTGGTGGTGGGCGAGCCCACCGACATGGTGGCGGTGAACGGCCACAAGGGCATCGCCAACTTCCGGGTGACGGTGACAGGCCGCGAGGCGCACTCCAGCCAGACCCAGCAGGGGGTCTCGGCGATCATGGCGGCGGTGAAGCTGATGGCGTCGCTGACCGAGCTGGCCGAGCGGCTGGAGCGCGACGCCGACCCCGCCTCGGCCTTCACGCCCAAGTGGCCGACGCTGACCATCGGCCTGGTCAATGGCGGGACGGCCGGCAACATCCTGGCGCGGGAGTGCAAGTTCATCTTCGACCTACGCGCACAGCCGCCTCTGGACCCGCTGGCGATCCTGGCGCCCTTCATCGCCCAGGTGCGGGCCCTGGACGCGGCGCTGAAGGCGCGTGCGCCGGAGGCCGGGGTGACGATCGAGACGCTATCCAACGTGCCGGGCTTCGCACCGGAGCCGGACGGCGCGGCGGAGAGCTTCGCCCGGCGCCTGGCCGGCGACAATGGCCCGCCGCGGGCCGTCTCCTTCGCCACCGAGGCGGGGCAGTTCCAGCTGGCGGGGCTGTCGACCGTACTCTGCGGCCCGGGCTCCATCGCCCAGGCGCATCAGCCGGACGAATATGTTGAGGTCTCGCAGATGGAGCGCGGCCAGGCCTTCATGCGAAGGCTTACCGAGTGGGCCGCTTCCGCTGGATGAAGGCGCGACGCAGGAAGAGGTCCAGGGGGTTCCAGGTCATGGCCCGCGCGATCGCCCAGGAGCCGACCTTGCGGGTGGCCTGAGCCTCGCGGCGAGCCTCCAGGGCGACGCCCATGTGACGGATCCCGGCGGTCAAGCCCTTGATCGGGGTGACGACCTCGCCGCGGGTGGCGTGGCGGGCGAACAGCACTGCGGTCGCCGCGATGTGCAGCGGCAAGGTCAGCCAGAACAGCACCGGCGGAGTGTCCTTCACGAAGACCCAGAAGCGGTTGCGGGTGCCGTGGAAGACCGCGAAGTCGGAGCGCCGCCCGCCCGTGGAAGCCGAGCCCACGTGCCGCACCACCGCATCGGGGACCAGCAGTGTCGGCTCGCCGATCAGGCGCAGGCGGTAGCCCAGGTCGACGTCCTCGCAGTAGCAAAACAGGCGCTCGTCGAAGCCGCCGAGACTGAGGAAGAGCTCGCGCTCGACCAGCATCGCCCCGCCACAGGCCGAGAACACCCAGCCGGGCTCCAGGTGACCGGGGTCCTTGTGCGTGTAGCCGCCGCGGAACGGGTAGCCGGCGAGCGCCATGACGTCGCCGAGGCCATCGAGCCGGCTGGGGTCCTCGGCCATCAGCTGGCGGGAAGTGAAGCAGTGGACGGCGGGGTTGGCCTGCGTCGCCGCGACCAGCCGCTCCAGCCAGGCGGGATCGGCATAAGCGTCCGGGTTGAGCAGTGCGAGCCAGCGGCCGGTGGCGACCCGCGCGCCCTGGTTCACGGCGGCGGCGAAACCGAGGTTCTCGGCGTTCTCGATCAGGCACAGGCTGCGGTCGGCCTTGGCCGCGGCCTGGGCGGTGCGGTCGCTGGAGGCGTTGTCGACCAGCAGCACCTCGTAGTCGGTGAAGGTCTGGGCCTTCAGCGCCGCCAGGCATTCGGCCAGCGTCGGGCCGCTCTCGTAGACCACGATGATGACGCTGACCGTCGGGGTAGAGGGCTTGCCAATCGCACCGCCACGCGCCATCCGAAGGGCCACTCCCACGTTGCCGAGCCGACATGACCAACGTCACGCCCCTGGCCCTCGCCGAGGTCCTGCTTATCACGCCCAAGCGCCATGGCGATGCGCGCGGCTGGTTCGCCGAGACCTGGAGTCGCAAGGCGCTCACGGCCGCCGGCGTCGACACACAGTTCGTGCAGGACAACCAGGCCTTCAACGCCCGCAAGGGCACGGTGCGCGGTCTGCACTTCCAGAAGGCGCCGCACGCGCAGGGCAAGTTGGTGCGGGTGCTGAAGGGGGCGATCTTCGACGTGGCGGTGGATGTGCGGCCTGGGTCTGCGACCTACGGCCAGTGGGTCGGCGCGACGCTTACTGCCGAGGTCGGTGAACAGCTCTGGGTGCCGCGCGGCTTCGCCCACGGCTACATGACCATCGCCGACGACACCGAGCTTTTCTATAAGGTCGACGGCGACTATGCGCCCCAGCTCGAAGGCGGCCTGATCTGGAACGATCCCGACATCGGCATCGCCTGGCCGCTCGACCTCGCCGACCCGGTGCTGTCGGACAAGGACAAGGTCCTGCCGCGGCTGAAGGACATACCGGCGGCGGCGTTTTAAGCCAAACACCGTCGTCATCCTCCGGTCGCGCGAAGACGCGATCCGGAGGACCCAAGCTGGGCTTGATACGGTCGCTCTAGATTCGAACAGGACTCGGCTTGGGTCCCCCGGATCAGCCTTTGGCTGACCGGAGGATGACGGTTTGGGGTTAGGCGACCCACTCGTCTCTGACGGCGGCGTCGGGTTCGTTGGCGATGCGGTAGATGCGAAGCGCCACGAATGCCTCGTGGTCCAACAACCGCCCCAATGCCCAGGCCGCCGCGCCGCGCACCAACGGCGAGGGGTCTTCCAAGAGCCACTCGGCCTCAGCCGCCAGCGCCGGGTTCCCCGAGTTGCCGATGGCGTAGAGGACGTTACGGACGAAGCGGTCGCGGCCGATGCGTTTAACGGGGCTCTTGACGAAGAGGGCGCGGAACTTTGCGTCGTCCAGTCGCGATAGTTCGGCCAGCGACGGCGCGCGCAGGGCCTCGCGGGCCTGCAGCTTCTGTTCGGCGGCGACCGCGGCGAACTTGTTCCAGGGACAGACGGCCAGGCAGTCGTCGCAGCCGTAGATGCGGTTGCCCAGGGCTTCGCGGAACTCGCGCGGGATCGGGCCTTTCAGCTCGATGGTCAGGTAGGAAATGCAGCGGCGCGCATCGAGCTGGTAGGGCGCGGGGAAGGCCTGGGTCGGACAGATATCCAGGCAGGCCTGGCAGGAGCCGCAGTGGTCCGGCTCGGCGGAGTCGGCGGTCAGGTCCAGCGTCGTCAGGATCGAGCCCAGGAACAGCCAGGAGCCGAACTCGCGGGAGACCAGGTTGGTGTGCTTGCCCTGCCAGCCGAGGCCGGCCTGCTCGGCGAGGGGCTTTTCCAGCAGCGGCGCGGTGTCGACGAAGACCTTCAGCTCGCCGCCGAACCGGGCCTGCAGCCAGCGGGCGAGCGCCTTCAGCCGGGCCTTGATCAGCTCGTGATAGTCGTCGCCCTGCGCATAGACGCTTATCGCCGCCCGGTCGCGCTCGGCCAGGACGACCAAGGGGTCGTGGTCGGGGCCGTAGTTCATCCCCAGCACGATGGCCGACTGGGCGTCGGCCCACATGGCGCGCGGGTGGGCGCGGCGCTCGGCGGTCTCGGCCATCCAGTCCAGCTCGCCGTGGCGGCCGGCCCCGATGAATTCGGCCAGGCGCGCGCTGGCGGGCCAGGCGTCGTGGATCGGGGTGAAGCGGCAGATGTCGAAGCCGAGCGCCAGAGCTTCAGCGCGGATCAGGTCTTCGGCGGTGTCAGAAGTCGAGATCGTCATAGTGCCTGGCGGGCGTCAGGCCCGGCCAGCGGTCGGCCAAGAGCGGCCGGAAACAGGGTCGGGACTTCAGCTTCATGTACCAGGTCTTCACCGCGGGGAAGTCCGCCCAGGGCATGTCGCCGCAATAGTCGATCACCGACAGGTGCGCCGCGGCGGCGAAATCGGCCAGCGACAGGCGGCGGCCCGCCAGCCACTCGCGCTCCTGCAACAGCTTGTCGATGTAGAACATATGGGTGCGCAGGCCGTCGCGGCCCTGGCGCAGGTTGTTGAGGTCGGGCGCGCCCATGCCCAGCAGGCGCTTTTCCATCTTCTCGTGCAGGATATAGCCGCCGGCCTCGTACTCGAACTTGCGGTCGAACCAGGAGAGCAGGCGGCGCGCCTCCGCCCGCTCGCCGGCATCGCGGCCCAGCAGCGGCGGCTCGGGCACGGTCTCTTCCAGGTGGTCGAGGATGGCGCGGGCCTCGCACAGCACCAGATGGCGGCCGAGGTTGACGTCGGTCTCCTCCAGCACCGGGATCAGGCCCGACGGGTTGAGCGCCGCGAGCTCCTTCGGCCGCTCCCAATAGCGGACCTGCACCTCGGTGAAGGCCAGCCGCTTTTCGCCCAGCACCAGGCGCACCTGGCGCGAGGCGGGGTCCAGCGGGAAGTGATGCAGGATGCGCTCGAGGCTCATGTCCGGCTAACGCAGAGGCGGGGCGAATCGTCAGCGCCCAATGGACGCCGCACCCGTTAAGGGGCCGTTTACTACGCCTGCTTGACGCGGGTTTCCGCGAAGGCTCCGCCGTGCGGCTCGGCCCGGCCGCGCGGGTCGGCGTGGATGATGATGTCCGCGGAGGGGAAGGCCTCCAGCACCCGGTTTTCCGCCGCCACGATCACCTGGTGCGCCGTCTCAAGGGTCAGGTCGGGGTCGAGATCGACGTGCATCTGGATGTGGAGATAGGGGCCGGCGGCGCGGGTGCGCAGCTGGTGGACGTCGGTCAGGCGGCGGTCGGCGGTCATCAGTTCGACGACGCGGGCGCGGACCTCGTCGGACAGCTCGTGGTCCATGAGCTGCCCGGAGGCTTCGCGGAACACGCCGATGGCGCCCCAGAGCAGGATCGCCGCGATGGCCAGGGCGGCGATGGCGTCCAGCCGCGCGATCCCCAGCCAGGCGGTGGCGGCGATGCCGACGAGGGCGATGAGGTTCGAGGCGAAGTCGGCGGCGTAGTGGGCGCGGTCGCCGGAGACGGCCACCGACGAGGTCTGCTTCAGCACCCGGCCTTGCGCCATGATCAAAAGCGCCGTCAGCACGATGGAGACGCCCATCACCGCCATGGCCCAGGCGCCTTGCTGGATGGGCTTCGGCGCGATCAGGTCGCCGATGGCCTGCTGGGCGATCAAGGCGGCGGAGGCGAACACCAGACCCGCCTGCACCAGACTGGCGAACCCCTCGGCCTTGCCATGGCCGAAGCGGTGCTCGGCGTCCGGCGGGGTCACGGCGAAGCGGACTGCATAGAAGGTGGTCAGTGAGGCCAGCAGGTCGAGGCCGGAGTCCGCGGTCGACGCCAGCAGCGCCAGCGAGCCGGACGCCAGCCACGCGGCGATCTTGATCGCCACCAGGATCGCCGCTGTGGCCACCGAATAGAGGGTGACCCGCCGGGTGAGGGCGGCGGTCTGCTGCGCGGTCAGGCCATGGAAGTCAGTCATCGCCGCTGAATCTAGGGCCGCCACCGCGTCAGGCCAGCGCGAACGACTCTCAGCTTAGGCGGCCACCCGCGGCATCGGCCCCACATACCGCGACTGCGGCCGGATCAGGCGGCCGCCGGCGAGCTGTTCGCGGGCGTGGGCGATCCAGCCGGAGACGCGGCCCGCCGCGAAGACGCAGGTGAAGGCCGAGGGCGGATAGGCGAGCGCCTCCAGCAGGAGCGCGGTGTAGAACTCGACATTGGTCTGCAGCGACCGGTCGGGCTTGCGTTCCTTGAGGATCGCCAGGGCGGCGCTCTCCACGGCTTCAGCGAAGGCGAGGCGGCCGGGCATGGCGTTGGAGCCTTCGGTCAGCTTGCGGACGGCGGCCTTGAGCGCATCGGCGCGGGGGTCGCGGACCCGGTAGACCCGGTGGCCGAAGCCCATCAGCCGATCGCCGCGATCCAGCGCCGCCTCGATCCAGGCCCGGGCGTTCTCCGGCCGGCCGATGGCGTCCAGCATGTCGATGATCGGGCCGGGCGCGCCGCCGTGCAGCGGGCCTTTCAGCGCGCTGATTCCGCCCAGCACCGCCGAGGTCAGGCCGGCGCGGGTGGAGGCGATCACCCGGGCGGCGAAGGTCGAGGCGTTGAGGCCGTGGTCGCTGACGGTAACCAGATAGGTGTCCAGCGCGTCGACCTCGGCGCGGGTGGCGGGCTTGCCGCGCAGCATCCGCAAGGTGTCGGCGGCGTGGCCGAGCGCGAGGTCGGGCTTCACCGGCGCCTCGCCGGCTTGGGCGCGGACCACCGCGGCGGTGAAGACGGCCGGCGCGGCCACCAGGCGCAGGGCGACCTTGAGATCGTCGCCGTCGGCCAGCCGCGCGGTCAGCGCCCGCATGCCCTCGATCGGCGTGCGGTCGAGAAGGCCGGTGTCGAGGGCCGAGACCTCGGCGAACACCTCGACCCGCGCGGCCGCCAGCGCCGGGGCCAAGTCTGCCGGCAGATTGTCGAAGAAGCCATCCCAGAGCAGGCGCGTGACCTCCTCGTAGGTGGTGCGGCCGGCCAGTTCGTCCAGTGAACGGCCGCGGATGATCAGACGCCCCGCGTGGCCGTCGACCTCCGACAGCACGGTGTCCGCGGCGACGACGTCTTCCAATCCATCCGACATTTCGGGTCCCCAAATCTTGCTTGCTGGTGCTGAGAAATGCCCTCAGACTGTCAACGTCAATCTTGATCAATGTAATCAATATATGCCCGCGCCAGCCGACTGGATCGCCGCCGAGGAAGCCCGCGACCGCCTGGGCGTGCGGGCGCAGACGCTCTACGCCTATGTGAGCCGTGGGCGGGTGCAGGTGCGCGCCGATCCGCGTGATCCGCGCCGCAGCCTCTATCGCGCCGCCGACATCACCGCGCTGGCCCAGCGCAAGTCCCGCAGCCGCAAGGTCTCGGAGGTGGCGGCCGGCGCCATCGCCTGGGGCGAACCGGTGCTGGCCTCGGAGATCACCACCGTCTCCGGCGGGCGGCTGTTCTACCGGGGGCGCGACGCCATCCGCCTAGCCGAGACCGAGACCCTGGAATCGGTGGCCCGCCTGTTGCGCGGCGGCCACGGGGCGGCGCTGAAGCGCACGGAACGTCCGGAGCCGCCCAAGCATCCCGACATGCGCACGCGGGCCTATCTGGCGTTGGCGCAGCGGGCCGGTTCTGACCCGCCGGCGCGGGGACGCCATCCGCTGGTGCTGGCGGTGGAGGCCGCGACCCTGCTCGACGTGCTGACCGACGCGGTGGCGGGCGAGGCCTGGGGCGGGGCGATCCACAGCCGCCTGGCGCTGGCCTGGGGGCTGGGCCCTGGCGGACCGGGCGCGGACCTGATCCGGCGTATCCTGGTGCTGGTGGCCGACCATGAACTGAACGCCTCGGCCTTCGCCGCGCGGGTGGCGGCCTCGACGGGCGCCTCGCTGTCGGCCTCGGCCCTGGCGGGACTGGCGACGCTGTCGGGCCCGCGTCATGGCGGGGCGACGGCGGCGGTCCGGACCTTCGCGGCCGAGGCGGCGCAGCTCGGGCCCCGTCAGGCGATCGCCAACCGGCTGGTGGAAGACCGCCTGCTGCCGGGCTTCGGCCACATGCTCTATCCGGACGACGATCCGCGGGCCGCCGCGCTACTGGAGCGTTTCACCCCGCCGCCGGACCTCAAGGCGCTGCAAGAAGCGGTGAAGGCGGTCACTGGCCTCGCGCCCAACGTCGACTTCACCCTGGTGGCGGGCTGCGAGGCATTGAAGCTGCCGGCCGATGCGCCCTTCGCCCTGTTCGCCGTGGCCCGCTGCGCCGGCTGGATCGCCCACGCCATCGAGCAGGGCCAGGCCAACACCCTGATCCGGCCGCGAGCCCGGTACGTGGGGCCGGAGCCGGAGTTCGGCTGAGCCCGTCCTGACAGGCCCGCGCAGCGGAGGCCCGGGAAGGGATCAGCTCTCGTAGAACTCTTTCCGCGCCGCCAGCAGCGCGCGGACCAACGCCTTCTCACCTTCGTCGATGAAGGGGTTCCAAACGTCGAAGATCAGGATGACCCGCAGTTCGTCGGCGTCGTTCCAGGCCTCGTGCTCGATGGTGTCGTCGAAGACCCAGGCCTGACCCATCTTCCACTCACGGGTCTCGTTGCCCACGCGGAAACGCGCCGGGCCCGGCAGGATCAGCGGCAGGTGGCAGAGCAGGCGCACATTGGTCGAACCGGTGTGGGCCGGGATGTGGGTCTTCGCATCCAGGGCTGAGAACATGGCGGTCGGCGCATAGCCGGGCTGATCGGAGAGCGGCAGGGTTTCCAGCAGGGCCGTGGTCTTCGGGCAGAGCTTGCAGGCGTCGTCCTGGCGCACCCCGTCGCGCCACAGGTGCAGCGAACTCCAGCGCGGGGAGTGGTTGAGCTCGCCCCACTGGTTGACCGGCGCGCCCTTCGGGTAGGCGATGTAGGGGGCGAAGTCGCTCTTGGCGGCGTCCAGAGCCACCTCCAGCTCGCCGCGGATCGTGTCGGTGGCGGCCTCCAAGTCCTCGAACCAGGGGAACAGCGACCGGTCGTAGAAGGGGATCGCCGGCAGCCGCGGGTAGTTCAGCAGGAGCGGTTCCTGAACATAGACCTTGGTGCGCCCGGAAAAGATGCCGAGGCTCTCATCGAAGCGGCGGCGGGTGGCGTCGGAGACCTCAGTCTTCACCGCGTCGGTGCGGGCCTTCAGGTGCGCCTCCAGGGCGTCGCGGGTCCTGGCCACCACCTCGCGGGCGCGGGCCGTGGGCGCGCGCAGCGGCGGCGGTAGTTCGTCCTCAGGCGGAGCGAGAAGCAGCGCGTTCCTGTAGATCGCCGCGGCGGCGCGTTCCCCGGCGCTCCGTTCCATCAGCGCGCCCTTCGACAGCAGGGCCACGAAATCATAGGGGTCGAGGGCAAGCGCGTCCTCAAGGGCCGAAAGCGCGCCGGCCAAGTCGCCGAGCGCGCGGCAGATCATGGCGCGCTGCATCTTCAGCGCCTTGTCGCCAGGGTCGGCGCGCTCTGCCTCGCGCAGCAGGCTGAGCGCGGCTTTTCGGTCCCCCCGCTGAAGCGCCGCCTGAATCGCGGCGTTCTGATCCCCCTGCCGGCGCTCCGCCGAAGTCATGCGCGCAAACCCCGAACACCGTCTCTCGAACATGGATACACACCACTGTTCGTCGGCGCGAGGGGGAATCCGGTAAACGGCTTCTTCACCCTAATTCCGCATTCCTGAACGGAAGCGGCGGGGGGAACGTCATGGCGGACTGGATCTACGCGATCATCTTGGGCGTCGTCGAAGGCCTCACAGAATTCATTCCGGTCTCGTCGACGGGCATGCTGCTGCTGACCAAGAAGGCGCTCGGCCTGCCCGACGCGTTCTGGGACACCTTCACGGTGCTGATCCAGCTCGGCGCGATCCTGGCGGTGGTGGTGCTCTACTTCGGGCGGCTGTGGAGCGTTGTGGTCCGCCTGCCCTATGACGCGCGGGCCCAGAAGTTCGCGCTCAGCGTCATCGTGGCCTTCATCCCAGCAGCGATCGCCGGGCTGTTGCTCCACGACATCATCAAGGGCGTGCTGTTCGAGAGCCCCAAGATCATCTGCGTCGCCCTGATCGTCGGCGGCGTGGTGCTGCTGCTGATCGACCGCTTCGCGCCCTATCCAACCCGCCAGGACCCGTTGGCCCTGCCGCTTGGCACCTCGCTGATCATCGGCCTTTTCCAGTGCCTGGCGCTGATGCCCGGCGTGTCGCGCTCGGGCGCGACCATCGTCGGCTCCATGCTGATGGGGGTCGAAAAGCGGGCGGCCGCCGAATTCTCCTTCTTCCTGGCCATACCGGTGATGGCCGGGGCCTTCGTGGTCGATGGCTGGAAGAGCCGCCACGACATCATGAACGTGGGCCACGCCGGCCTGATCGCCGTGGGCTTCCTGGTGTCCTTCGTGGTGGCCCTGGGCGTGATCCGCGCCATGCTGACCATCGTCACCCGTCGCGGCTATGCGCCGTTCGGCTGGCTCCGCATCGCCATCGGCGGCATCGGCCTGGCGCTGCTGATGGTGCGCTAGGCGGCTCACGCGGCGGCGCGGTGGCCAAAACTCCGCTTGAGCCCTAGGCCTCGGGGCGCTACCGCCAGCCCCCATGTCGTCCCAACCCACATTGCACGGCCTGTCGGCCCAGGCCCGTGAGGCCAAGAGCTGGCCGTTCGAGCAAGCGCGCCTGCTGCTCGAGCGCATTCTCCGCCTGCGTCTGACCGACGCCGAGCGCGATCTGGCGGCGACGTTGTTCACCCAGGGCAAGTTCGCTGAAGCCGTGGCCACGCTGGCGGCGCTCAACCGGCCGGTGATCTTCCAGTGCGGCTATGGGGCGTCCGGCCTGCCGCACATGGGCACCTTCGGCGAGGCCGCGCGGCCAACCATGGTGAGGAACGCTTTTCGCGCCCTGAGCGAGGACGCGATCCCGACCCAACTGATCGTCTATTCCGACGACATGGACGGCTTCCGCAAGATCCCAGACAACGTGCCCAACAAGGACCTGCTGGAACTCGACCGCGACAAGCCGGTGACCAGCGTCCGCGATCCGTTCGGCGAGTACGAGAGCTTCGGCGCGCACAACAATGCGAGGCTCCGCGCGTTCCTCGACGGCTTCGGCTTCGACTACACCTTCATGTCGTCCACCGAGACCTACAAGTCCGGCCGCCTGGACGAGGTCCTTTTACGCATCCTGGCGCGGTTCGACGCGGTGCAGGCGATCATGCTGCCGACGCTGGGCGAAGAGCGGCGCGCCACCTATTCGCCGTTCCTGCCGATCAGCCCGAAGTCGGGACGCGTGCTGCAGGCGGCCACGCTGAGCCGCGATGTCGCCAAGGGCACGATCACCTACGAGGACGAGGACGGCACGATCACCGAGACGCCGGTCACCGGCGGCCACGTGAAGCTGCAATGGCGGCCCGACTGGGCGGCGCGCTGGGTGGCGCTGGGTGTCGACTTCGAGGCCTCGGGTAAGGACCTGGTCGACAGCGTCCGGGTGTCCAACAAGATCGTGCGCGCCCTGGGCGGCGAGCCGCCGGAGGCCTTCCACTTCGAACTGTTCATGGACGAGAACAACCAGAAGATCTCCAAGTCCAAGGGCAACGGCCTGACCATGGAGGAATGGCTGCGCTACGGGACGCCGGAGAGCCTGACTTACTACATGTACCAATCGCCCAAGTCGGCGAAACGGCTCTATTTCGACGTCATCCCCAAGGCGACGGACGAATATCTGCAGCAGCTGGACGCGTTCAATCGCGCCAGGGCGGACGGCGCCAACGGGCCCGCCATCGACAACCCCGCCTGGCACGTCCACCGCGGCGCGCCGCCGGAACGCGGATCGCCGGTCAGCTTCTCGCTCCTGCTGAACCTGGTATCGGCGGCGGACGCCTCCACCAAGGACATCCTGTGGGGCTTCATCGAGCGCTATATCCCGGGCGCGAGCGCCGCCAGCGAGCCGGTGCTGGACCAACTCGCCGGCTATGCGATCAACTACTACGAGGACTTCGTGAAGCCCTCGAAGATGTTCCGCGCGCCCACCGACCAAGAGCGCGCGGCCATGCTGGCGCTGGCCGCCAAGCTGAAGGCTTTGCCGGCCGGCGCGGACGCCGAAGCCATCCAGAACGAGGTCTTCGAGGTCGGCAAAGACGCCGGCTTCGAGCCCCTGCGCGCCTGGTTCAGCGCCCTCTACGAGGTGCTGCTCGGCCAGAGCCAGGGGCCGCGGTTCGGCTCCTTCGTCGCGATCTTCGGCGTCGAGCGGACGGTGGCGTTGATCGAGCGGGCGTTGGCGGGGGAACTGGCGGCGGCCTGACCCCCATCCGCTCATCCCCGCGAAAGCGGGGACCCAGGTTTTTTCTTGCGGTGGCCAGGCCTCATTCACGATGTCCCTTCGGAGGAGGCGGACCTAAGGCTTTGTGGTGACGGGTGCGCCGAGGCTGAATGGCACACGGACCAGGATCGTCTCTCCCGCCGTCGGCGAACCAGCCGCCATGATCCGCTTTCGATCCGCCATGATCCGAGCAGCGATGGCGAAGCCCCACCCGCCGCGGGTTTCGGCCACCGGCGCACAATGCTGCAACCGTCCGGAGGCTTCGGCTTGGCATTGCAGGATCGCCTCACCGCTTTGATGGGCGCGGGACGCCCTTTCGGGATAGTAGGGCCCGACCGGCCCTAAGTCGGCGTACCTTCGTTCTTGCCTTTCGAGCGGGGCAAAGACCACGTCGTACACTTGGCGTTCGGGTCCGCCGGCGTCTGCCTGGGCCAATGCAAACATCACAAGTGACGCAATGAACAAGTGACGCCCTCCCCGGCCCCGAAACCGTCGGTGAGCTAAGCAGGGCGGCGCAACTTCCGCAACGGGTGTGCGCCGTGAGAAGGCGGCGCTTTCCAGTGGGTGCAAGTCCCACCCGGCAACCGCTCCAGCCGGAAGCAACCGGAGCAGGCATGGAGGAGACGAAATGTCTGAAGCCTTCGGATAGCTGGTCACGATTTACGGTGACAAGCGCGAGTGTGCGGGCCGCAACGTGAGTGAACGCGGAGCAAGCCTCGAAAAGGACGATGTGCAGGCCGACCCGGCAACCCTTCCGGGGAAGGCTGATACGGACGGGCGAGTAAGAGCGACGAGTACGCCCGTCTGCTGCACCGGGGTAGTGGCGGCAGCACGTACACAAGGAAAGCGCACGCAACACAGGGATGATCAACCGGACGCCCGTGAGGGACAGGCCGGGCGCACCGGGGTGGCGGAGAGGCCCGTAGTACCGCTGAAGCCGGGCAATGCCGGTGGAGGGAAGGGGCCTCAGTTCAAGACCAACGCAACAAGTGGCGAGGGACCGGAGATTGGGAAACCTAGCAACTCCGAAACGTGTCCAGAAACTGCAGATGGCGTTACACGCGAAAGCGAAGACGGAAGCCGGCTACCGCTTCTACGCCCTCTACGACAAGATCAGCCGCGACGACATTCTGGCGCATGCCTACGCTCAGTGCCGCTCCAACAAGGGCGCGCCGGGCGTAGACGGCCAGGACTTCGCGGACATCGAGACGTATGGGCTGGAGCGGTGGCTTGGCGAACTGGCGCTTGCGCTCAGGGAGGAGACCTACCGCCCGGAGCCGATCAGGCGCGTGTTCATACCGAAGGCCAACGGCAAACTTCGGCCGCTGGGCATCTCGACCGTGCGGGATCGGGTCTGCATGACAGCAGCGATGCTGGTGCTGGAGCCGATCTTCGAAGCCGACCTTCCACCAGAAATCTACGCCTGCCGCGCTGGGCGAAACGCCCAGCAGGCCGCCGTGGAGGTGGAAGAGCTGCTGTTCCGTGGCCGCCCGGACGTCGTCGACGCCGACTTGGCCGACTACTTCGGGAGCATTCCACACGCCGACCTCATGAAGTCGGTGGCGCGCCGTATCTCCGATCGGCGCGTGCTGCATCTGATCAAGATGTGGCTGGACTGCCCCGTGGAAGAAACCGACCAACGAGGACGGAAGACATGCACGACAGAGGCTCGGGATCAGCGGCGCGGCATTCCGCAGGGCTCACCCCTCTCACCGTTGCTGGCCAATCTCTACATGCGCCGGTTCGTGTTGGGGTGGAAGAAGCTCGGCCTGGAGGAACGCCTTGGCGCCCGGCTCGTCACCTACGCAGACGACCTCGTGATCCTGTGCCGACGAGGCAACGCCGAAACGGCGCTGCATCACCTGCGCGAGATCATGGGCAAGCTGAAGCTAACGGTGAACGAGGAGAAGACACGCATCTGCAAGGTCCCGGAAGGTGAGTTCGACTTCTTGGGCTTCACGTTCGGGCGGATGTACTCTCCAACGACAGGCAAGGCCCGCTTGGCCTTGCGACCGTCCAAGAAGAGCATCAGGCGCATGGTCGAAAAGGTCCATGCGCTCACCGACCGAGCGCGGACCTGGCAAGAGACCACAAAGCAGGTGGCGGAGTTGAATCGGGCGCTACGCGGCTGGGCGAACTACTTCATTGTAGGATCGTCCATCAAGGCGTTTCGCGCGGTCGACAACTACACGGCGGTGCGGTTGCGCCGGTGGCTGCGGTCCAAACACAGGGTCAGAGGACATAGGTACGGAGTTTATCCGCTCTCGCACCTCTACGGGCACTTCGGTCTCGTACGTCTGACCCAGCGTGGCCGCGGCCCGTCGTGGGTGAAGGCGTGAGTTCTTGTCCGAGAGCCGGATGCGGGAGATCTGCATGTCCGGTTCGATGAGGGGGATGTGGAAACGGAGCTACGGTCGAGCCACTAAGGCACCGCCAGACGAAAGGGGCGGCAAACACGCAGGCACGACCTACGGCCGCTGCGCCACATCCCTACTCTACCGAATGTGGACCTCAAGCCAAAAAAAGCCTGGGTCCCCGCCTTCGCGGGGATGAGCGGAGTTTTGACGGCCTAGAAATCCCCGTCGTCGTCTTCGCCGATCGGCATGCCGGGCGGAGTCTCGGGGCGCCATTTGGTGTCGGCGAGGAGGCGCTTGAGCTCGTCCTTGTCTTCCAGCAGGGCCGCAAGGTGCAGGCGGTGGGCGCGCTCGGCGGGATCGGCGCCGGGCGACGACTTCAGCTTGGCGGCGAGGTCGTCCAGGGCCTGACCGATCTCCGACGCCGCGCCGGACGAGGTCGCGGATTGCCGCGCCGCGTAGGCCAGCTGCAGGACCGTGCGGGTCTGGGTGCGGCGCGCGATCTCGGCGTAGCGACCAGTGGCCGGGGCGAAGGCGGCGTCGAGCAGCTTGGCCGTCACCTCACCGACGCCCGGCTCGTTGGGATCGCGGCGGTGCTGGTCGACCAGGCGGTTGAGGCGCGGGGCGGCGGTGAGCGCATCGACCACGATGCCGGCACCCACGTCCGCGGCGGCCAGGCTGTCGTAGATTGGCCCGCCGGCGGTAGGGATGATCTCGATGGCGGTCTGGCGGTCGGGGCGGCCCGATTGGCCGGAGGAGAGCAGCGGGATCAGCTTTTCGGGTGTGTCCAGCGCCTCCGGCGTGATCGCCGCCAGCAGCGAGGTCAGCGCCGCGCGCTGACGGTCGGCGGGGACCAGCTTGGCGGCGGCGTTGGCGTCGCCCCTCAGGCCATAGCCGAAGTCGACGCCGCCGACGGACTTGGCGGCGGCCTCCACCTGATAGCGGTGCAGCAGGTAGATCGGCACGAACTTGCGGCGCAGCGCCTCCAGCGCCTCGCCGGGCTTCAGGGCCTTTTCGCCGAACTGGTCGATGGCGACCTTGCGCACCACCATCATCCGGTCGAGCTCGGCGATAGTGTCAGCGCCGTCGTCCCAGATGGCGCCGGCCGGGTGGCCGGATTCCACGGGCCGCGAGTCGTCGTCCTGCACGAAACGCAGACGTTCCGACGCGGCCTTCGCCTTGGCGGCCAGGGCCTTCTCGCCCGCCGCGCCGCGCGGGACGTCGGAATACATCCAGTCGACGATGAACCTGTCCCAGTCGCCGATGTCCTTCCCGTAGGCGTCGGAGAGGTCGATCTTGCCGCCGGTCAGCTTCACCCGCGGCGGCGGGTAGTCCATCACCGAGGTGCGACCTTGCGTCGAGGCGCCGAAGTTGTGCGCGAAGCCGAGCGTATGGCCGACCTCGTGGGCGGCCAGTTCACGCAGGCGGGTGATGGAGACCTGGACGGGGTCGTTGCCGCCGCCCTTGCCGTCCTGGTCGGCGCTGACTAGGCCCTCGAAGATCAGCATGTCCTGCCGCACCCTGAGCGCGCCCAGCAGCACCGAGCCCTTGATGATCTCGCCGGTGCGCGGATCGGTGATCGAGGCGCCGTAGGACCAGCCGCGGGTGGCGCGGTCGACCCAGTTGATCATGTTGTAGCGGACGTCCAGCGGGTCGGCGCCCTCCGGCATGATCTCCACGCGGTAGGCGTCCTTGAAGCCCGCCGCCTCGAAGGCCTTGGCCCACCAGCTGGCGCCCTGCTGCAGGGCGGTGCGCACGGGCTCCGGCGCGGCGCGGTCGACGTAGAAGACGATCGGCTTCTTGACCGGCGAGACGGCCTTGCTCGGATCGGTCTTCTCCAGCCGGAAGCGGTGGGCCAGGCGCACCGCGATGTCCCTGTCGAGCGGCGCGGCATAGTCATAGACAATGCTGTCAAAGCCACCCGAGCGCGGATCGAAATAGCGTGGGACATAGCCGGGCTCCGGCAGCTTGATCAGGCTGTGGCGGATAGTCAGCGTGATCAGCTTGGCGTCGGGGGCGATGTTGCGCACCTCCGGCCCCGGCGTGTCGGAGGCGAAGGTCTGGCGCGCCTCGAACTCCAGGTTCTCCGGGAACACCTTCACCGCGGCCGGGTCGGCGACCGACAGATCGGGCACGATCTTGAAGCCGCGCTCGCCGGAGCGCTGCAGGTCGCCGGCGATGTCTTCGACGTCACGGGTCAGGAAGCCGGAGAGATCGACCAGCACCCGGCCGTCGGCGGTCGTCCCCTCGACCTTGCCGGCCCAGACGGTGGAGACGGCGAAGGCGTCGTGGGCGGCGGCCTGCTCGTCGGCCGAGCCGCCGGTCGCCACGAAGCGGGGGTTCTCATATTCGGCGATGACCTTTTGCCCGATACGGCGGAAGACCAGGATCTTGCTCTGGCTGATCCGCGCGCGATCGAGGCCCACCGGCGCGGAGCCGAGGCCGGTCTTCAGGGCGGTGACATAGAGGAAGCGGCCGCTGGCGCCTGCCGCGTCGGCCTTGGGCAGGGCGACCAGGATGCGGCCCTTGTCCTTGTCCAGATAGACCGGCAGCAGGCCGTCCTGGCGGGTGAGACCCGCGGTCGCCGCGGCCTCCGCAGGCTTGGCCGGCGCCGCTTGCGCCCACGCCGCCGCCGGCCCCACGACGACAAGGATCGCGGCCATGGCGGCCGCGCCGAACAAACCTGATTTCACTGAGATCATCCCCGAACTGCTCGGGCTCGACAGTAGGACGGGTAGAGCGCGGCAGCCAAGGCCCCTGCGCGCCAAAACGTCCCAGGGCGCCGTTAGGTCAGCCGCCTTGACCTGCGCGGAAGCATAGTTTTACGGTGTAATTCACAAAAACACGCACCCGGAGGACTTGTGAGATGCCGACCGATCTTCGCCGGCCAAACCGCACCTTCACGATCCGCCAGCTGTGCCTTGAATTCAAATGCACGCCGCGGGCCCTGCGATTCTACGAGGACAAGGGCCTGCTGGCCCCGGCCCGCGACGGGCTGAACCGAGTCTATTCCTACAAGGACCGCGCCCGCCTGCAGCTGATCCTGCGCGGCAAGCGCGTGGGCCTGGCGCTCGCCGAGATCGGCGAGATCCTCGACCTTTACGAAGTCGACGACGGCGGCGCCCAACAGGCGGCGAAGAGCTTGCGCAAATTCCAGGAACGCATCGTTGCGCTGGAGAGCCAGAAGATCGATATCGACAACGCGATCAAGGAGCTGAAGGACGGCTGCGAAGCCCTGGAAGCCCGGCTGTCGAAGACCCGTCCGGACCTGCTGCCCCGCGCCGCCGACTACGATCAGATGTTGCGCCGCAGGCTCGACGGCGTGGAACATAGCGAAGCCAAATAGCCGCTGATCTGTCGCGGCTCGGAGAAGAGACCGCGATGCCCTACCAGCCGCCCGTCCGCGACTACGCCTTCATCCTGCGCGACCTCTTGGAGCTGGAGCGCTACGCCAACCTGCCGGCCTTCGCCGATGCGTCGATGGACACCGTCGACCAGATCCTCGATGAGGCGGCGAAGTTCACCTCGGAGGTGCTCGCGCCCCTGAACAGCGTGGGTGACAAGGAGGGCTGCCACTGGGCCAGCGATAACTCCGTCACCACGCCGAAAGGCTTCAAGGCGGCCTATAGTCAGCTTGTGGACGGCGGCTGGCCGGGCCTGGGCTCCGACCCGGCCTACGGCGGCCAGGGACTTCCCCATGTCGTGAACCTGGCGTTCTCCGAGATGAGCTCGGCGGCCAACATGGCGTTCTCGATGTATCCGGGCCTGACCCACGGCGCCTATTCGGCGATCCACGCCGCCGGGACCCAGGAACAGAAGGACCTCTACCTGCCGAAGCTGGCGTCCTTCCAGTGGGGCGGGACCATGAACCTGACCGAGCCGCAGTGCGGCACGGACCTGGGCCTGCTGCGCACCAAGGCCGTCCCGCAGGCGGACGGGACCTACAGGATCTCGGGCCAGAAGATCTGGATTTCCTCGGGCGAGCACGACCTGACCGAGAACATCGTCCACCTGGTGCTGGCCCGCATTGAGGGCGCGCCGGCCGGCACCCGCGGCATCAGTCTGTTCATCGTGCCCAAGTTCATCCCCGACAAGGACGGCAATCCGGGCGCGCGTAACGCCGTGAAGTGCCTCAGCCTGGAAGAGAAGATGGGCATCCACGGCAACGCCACCTGCGTGATCAGCCACGAGGAGGCCACCGGCTGGCTGATCGGCGAGGAGAACCGCGGCCTCTCGATCATGTTCATCATGATGAACGAGGCGCGTCTGGGCGTCGGCATGCAGGGGATCGCCCAGGCCGAAGCCGCCTATCAGGCCGCCGCGGCCTTCGCCAAGGACCGCCTGCAGGGCCGCTCCTTGACCGGGCCTAAGAACCCCGACGGGCCGGCCGATCCGATCATCGTCCACCCGGACGTGCGCCGCATGCTGATGGACGCCAAGGCGATCATCGAGGGCGGCCGGGCCTTCCTGTTCTGGACCGCCCTGCATGGGGACTTGGCCGAAGCTAGTCCCGACGAGGCGGTGAAGCAGAAGGGCCACGACTACATGGCGCTCATGACCCCGGTGCTGAAGGGCTTCCTCACCGACCGCGGCTTCCAGGTGTGCTCCGACGCCATGCAGGTGCATGGCGGCTCCGGCTTCACCGAACATTTCCCGGTCAGCCAGTACCTGCGCGATTGCCGCATCGCCTTGATCTACGAGGGGACCAACGGCATCCAGGCGCTGGACCTGGTCGGCCGCAAGCTGGCCGCTGACGGCGGGCGCGGGGTGATGGGCTTCTTCGCGGAGCTCGACGCCTTCGTCGCCGCCCACGAGGGCGAAGAGGCGCTGAAGCCGTTCACCGAGGGTCTGGCCAAGGCCAAGGGCGAGCTGCAGGAGGCCACCCTGTGGCTGATGCAGAACGGACTGGCCAACCCCGACAATGCCGGCGCAGCCTCCACCGACTACCTGCACCTGTTCGGCCTGACGGCGCTGGCCTACATGTGGTCGATGATGGCCGTCACCGCCGAAGCCAAGATCGCCGCCGGATCGCACGACCCGCTCTATGCGGAGAAGCTGGCGGTGGGGCGCTACTACATGGCCCGCGTGCTGCCGGAGACCTCCGGGCGCCTCGCCAAGCTGAAGACCGGCGCGGAGACCCTGATGGCGCTGCCCGCCGACGCCTTCTGAGGAGACGAGACCGATGGCGACCTACCGCGCCACCGCGGACTGGAGCCTGAAGGACGGCGAAGACTTCGCCGCGGGTCGCTACAGCCGCGGCCATTCGGTGGTGTTCGACAGTGGCTTCGAGGCGCCCGGCACCGCCTCGCCGCATGTGGTGGGGAACAAGTGGTCCGTGCCCGGCGCGGTCGATCCGGAGCAGATGCTGGTGGGCGCGATCGTGACCTGCCACATGCTGAGCTTCCTCCACATCGCCCGCGAGGCCGGCTTCCTGGCCACCCGCTACCGCGACGAGGCGGTGGGCGTGATGGAGAAGCGCGAGGACGGCGAGATGTGGGTGAGCCGGGTGACGCTGCATCCGGAGGTGACCTACGTCGGCCGCCAGCCGACGCCCGCCGAACGCGACGAGATGCACCACAGGGCCCACCACGTCTGCTTCATCGCCAACTCGGTGAAGACGGAGATCGTGGTGGAGGAGGTGGTGGCGGTCTCCTGACATCGTCATCCTCCGGTCGCGCAAAGACGCGATCCGGGGGACCCAAGCGGCCTCGCCCCAACCTGCAATTCAGCTTGGGTCCCCCGGATCAACCTGCGGCTGACCGGAGGATGACGAGTGTGGGGTGGCGAGCAGGGCTCGCAGTCTTTCCTCAAGCCCCGCGGCGTCCTTCAACTCGCACTCCCAGATCGTCTCGACGCGCCAGCCGAGGCCGGCGAGCGCCTCGCGGTTCTTCGCGTCTCGGGCCCGGTTGCGCTCGACCTTGCCGACCCAGTAGTCGCGGTTCTGCTTTGGCACCCGGGCGCCGCGGGCGCAGTCGTGGCCGTGCCAGAAACAGCCGTGGACGAAGAGCGCGAGCCTGCGGCCGGGCAGGACGATATCCGGCTTGCCGGGCAGGTCGGCGCGGTGGAGGCGGTAGCGGGCGCCGAGCGCGGTCAGGGCGCGGCGCACCTTGAGCTCCGGGGCCGTGTCACGCCCCTTCACCTGGCGCATCACCGCCGAGCGCTTCTCGGATGAGTAGACGTCGGTCACAAAGAGCGCCTGGGTCCCCGCCTTCGCGGGGATGAGCGGTGGGAACTAGAGCCCTTCGAAGAGCGCGGTCGAGACGTAGCGTTCGGCGAAGGAGGGGATGATGGCGACGATCAGCTTGCCCTTCATCTCGTCGCGGCTGGCGACGTCGAAGGCTGCGGTGAGCGCCGCGCCGGAGGAGATGCCGACCGGTATGCCTTCCTCCGCCGCCACGCGCCGGGCCATGGCGAAGCTGTCGTCATTGGAGACCTGCACCACCTCGTCGATGACGCCGCGGTCGAGGATCGAGGGGACGAAACCGGCGCCGATGCCCTGGATCTTGTGCGGGCCGGGCTGGCCGCCGGAGAGCACGGGCGAGGTTTCCGGCTCGACGGCGATCATCCGAACCGAGGGCTTGCGGGCCTTCAGCACCTGGCCGACGCCGGTGATCGTGCCGCCCGTTCCGACGCCGGAAATGACCGCATCAACGGCGCCCTTGGTGTCGTTCCAGATCTCCTCGGCGGTCGAGACGCGGTGGATCAGCGGGTTGGCCACGTTGTCGAACTGCTGCGGCATCACCGCGCCAGGCGTGGCCTCGACGATCTCGCGGGCGCGGGCGACGGCGCCGGCCATGCCGCGCTCGGCGGGGGTGAGCTCCAGCTTGGCGCCCAGGATCAGGAGCATCTTGCGCCGCTCCATGGACATGCTCTCGGGCATCACCAGGGTGAGCTTGTAGCCCTTGGCGGCGGCCACGAAGGCGAGCGCGATGCCGGTGTTGCCGCTGGTCGGCTCGACGATCATGCCGCCGGGCTTCAGGACGCCCTTGGCCTCCAGGTACTCGACCATGGCGACGCCGATGCGGTCCTTCACCGAGGCGATCGGGTTGAAGAATTCCAGCTTGGCGACCACCTCGCCCTTGGGCTTCAGCGCCGCGGTCAGGCGCGGCAGGCGCACCAGGGGCGTATCGCCCACGGTGTCGAGGATCGAGTCGAAGATCTTGCCGCGCCCGGCGCGCTGGTAGCGCGCGGCGTCGTAGACCTTGTCGGGGGTGGAATCCATTCGATGGACCTTTCGCGGGAACGCCCTTTTCCGCCCGCGAACCTAAGGGTTCCCATGGCGATTGGAAGGGGTCGGCGGTCCTATTCGGCGGCGATCGCCGAGGCGCCGGCCAGCAAGGGCTCCAGGAGTTCGCTCGCCAGCCAGCGCACCACCGGCACGGCCACGCCGTCGCCGGCTACGTGCAGGGCGGACGTCGCTGCGCGTGGCAAGCCGTAGCTGTCGGGGAGGCCCATCAGCCGGGCCGCCTCGCGCGGGCTGAGCAGGCGGGTGCGCACGGTCCCGTCCTCGACCACCGCGATGGCTTGGCGCGACGAGCCACCGCGCGGCGTGCGCAGGCACCCGGCCAGGCCGTCGAAGCGGACCTCGGCGCGCTGCACCCGCCGGCTGTCCTCGACCCGCGTGCGCCGGAAGATCGCGCCGACAGCCCGTTCGCCCCGCGCCCGCGCCGCCTCCAGGCGCGCCTGGTGCAAAGGCGCCATCAGCTCCAGCCAGCGTTCGGTGCGCGCGGGCATGTGCCAGGCGACGGCGGCGTCGGGCTCCAGCAGGGCGGAAAGGTCGGTGTTGCGCGCCGGCGGCGCGGCGAGGCGCCACCAGATCCAGCGCCGCTCCAGGTCCGGCGGCAGGCCGGCGGCCGCCGCCTTCACCGCCCGACTATGGAAAGGGCTCGCGCCGGTCAGGGCGGCCGGCGGCGGATCGCGCGTGGCGATGACAAAGACCCTGGGCCGCGACTGGGGCAGGAAGGCCGCCGCGTCGATCTCCAGGGCGCCGAAGCTGTAGCCCTGGTCGGCCAGCGCCTGGCCGAGGGCCGTAAAGTCGGCCCCACCGTGGGAGGTCAGGAGGCCGCTTACGTTTTCGATGACGATAGCGCGGGGGCTGCGGCCCTGCTCCGCCAGGCCCTCGATCAGCCGCCAGAAGCCGAAGAAGGCCGAGGAGCGGCCGCCGGCCAGCCCCGCGCGAGCGCCGGCCAGGCTGAAGTCCTGGCAGGGGCTGGACGCCCAGGCGAGGTCGGCGTGGCCGGGCAGGCCCTCGGCGCCAAGCGCCCAGACATCGCCCTCATGCAGGTGCTCGGCGGCGTCCGCGAAGTTCGCGCGGTATGTTGCCGCCTTGACCGGGTCAAAATCATTGGCGAAGGCGCAGCTCCAGCGGCGGCCAAGTCCCAGCCGGGCCATGCCGCCGCCGGCGAAGAATTCGTAGAAGGTCAGGCGCTGGCCGCTCACAGCGATGTCCCGTACCCTGATTTGCCCGCCCGAAGAGAGAGCCCTTGATGCGTCACCCCTGGACCGCCCCGCTTCTGCTCCTGGCGCTCTGCGCCTGCGGCAAGGAGAAGGACCCGGGCGCGGATACCCCGCCGACGCCGGACGTGGCGCTGAACTTCAGCCAGCCGATCGACGCCCACAACAGCGAAGCCGGCTGGACGCTGAAGGTGCGGGGAACGCAGCTGACGCTGTCACGGCCGAACGAGCCCGACCTGGTGGCCAATGCCCCCGGCGCGCTGATCACGGCGCATTCGGCGGTGTGGAACGCGGCCATGGCCGACGGACAGATCCTGAAGGTCAGCCTCTATGGTAGCCAATGCGTCGAGACCCTGGGCGGGCTGCCCTGGCCGATGGCCGCCGAAATCACCCTGCCCGGCTCCAGCCCGCTCGGCGGCTGCGCGGGACCGGCGGTGGTGAAGCGGTAGGGCGCTAGCGCTGTACTTCGAGCTGTTCTATCTGCGACTTGGGCTCGCCGTGCGGGGCGACGGCCGGCAGAGCCAGGCCGATCGCGATCGCAGCGGCCGCCGCGGCGGCCCAGATGGTCTTGAGCGTCACGATGGGTCCCTCAACCGATCTTCACGCGAGGCTGTGGTCTAGCTTGTTCGGGCTTAAGGGCGCGGGAACAGACGCGGCTAATCCTTCGTGAATGGCGGCCGGCCGGCGCGATGCCGCTTGACCGACCCCGCCTGGCAGGCGGCAAAATGGCTGCGGGACGGCCCGAAGACCGCCAAGGCTCAAGGACGCGCGCGATGGAAAAGGCCTACGACCTGGTGATCCGGGGCGGCAGCGTCGTCGACGGGACGGGCGGCGCGCCCTTCGAGGCCGACGTGGCGGTCAAGGACGGAGCGATCGCAGCCGTCGGCCGCATCGCCGGATTGGGCGCCGAGGAGATCGACGCCCGCGGCCAGGTGGTGACGCCGGGCTTCGTCGACATCCACACTCACTATGACGGCCAGGCGACCTGGGACCAGCGCATGCAGCCCTCGTCGTGGCATGGGGTGACCACGGTGGTGATGGGCAATTGCGGCGTCGGCTTCGCCCCTTGCAAGCCTGACGACCACGACCGGCTGGTGCGACTGATGGAAGGTGTCGAGGACATCCCCTTCCCGGTGCTGACCGAGGGCCTGCCCTGGAACTGGGAGAGCTATCCGGACTATCTCGACAGCCTTTCGAAGCGCCGCTTCGACGTGGACATCGGCAGCCAGCTGCCGCATGCGGCGCTGCGGGTCTTCGTCATGGGCCAGCGCGGGGTTGACCGGGAGCCGGCGATGGAGGCCGACATCCAGGCCATGGCGGCGATCGCCAAGCGGGCGATGGAGGCGGGGGCCATCGGCTTCGGCACCTCGCGGACCTTGAACCACCGCTCGTCCGATGGCTCGCCGATCGCGACGCTGACAGCGGGCGAGGACGAACTGACCGGGATCGCCATGGGCATGGCGGCGGCGGGCCGGGGCGTCCTGCAGGTGGTCTCGGACTTCAACGACCCGGCCGAGGAATTCGCCATGCTGCGGCGGATCGTCGAGGCGTCCGGGCGGCCGCTGTCATTCTCGCTGCTGCAGAGCCCGCGCGATCCGGAGCAGTGGCGCTTCATGCTGGAGCAGATGAGCGAAGCCAAGGCCGCGGGCCTGCAAATCCGCGCCCAGGTGGCGACGCGGCCGGTGGGCGTGCTGTTCGGCCTAGAGCTGACGGTGAACCCGTTCTCCAGCCACCCGAGCTATCGCGAGATTAAGGCCTTGCCGCTGGCGGAGCGGGTGGCGGCCCTGCGCGATCCGGGCTTCCGCGCCCGGCTGTTAGCTGAGGACGCGGAGAACGCCAAGGCGCCCGGCCTGTCGCCGGCGCGGGCCTGGGACCGCATATACCCCATGGGCCAGGACAACCCGGACTATGAGCCAACGCCGGACCATTCGATCGCCGCCATCGCCGCCGAACGGGGCCTCGATCCCTACGCCGCGGCGCTAGACCAGATGCTGGACGGCGGGGAAGGAAACGGGCGCGGCATGCTCTATCTGCCGCTGCTCAACTACGCCCAGAACACGCTCGCGCCCGCCTATCAGATGCTGCAGCACGACTGCGTGGTCCCCGGCCTCTCCGACGGCGGGGCGCATGTGGGGATGATCTGCGACGGCAGCTTCCCGACCACCAACCTGATCCACTGGACCCGCGACCGCACGCGCGGGCCGAAGCTGCTGTTGCAGACGATGGTCAAGGCCCAGTGCCGCGACACCGCCGAGACGGTTGGGCTTTTTGATCGTGGGCTGGTCCAACCGGGCTATCGCGCCGACCTCAACGTCATCGACTATCCGAACCTGAAGCTGAAGGCCCCTTCCGTCGCCTACGACCTGCCGACCGGCGGTCGCCGGCTGATCCAGCGGGCCGAGGGCTATACCGCCACCATCGTCGCCGGCCAGGTCACCTACCGCGACGGCGAGCCCACCGACGCCCTACCCGGCCGGCTGTTGCGCGGCGCGCAAGCCGCGCCGGCGGCCATGGCGGCGGAATAGGAGCAGCTCCGATGAACGATATCGCCGCCTTCAAGCCCGAGGTCCTGGAGCCCGCGTGCGAGTGGGCCGCGCCGGATGTCGCCGATCCTTCGGCCTGGACCGAACTATTATCGCCTTCCGAGGTGGACGAGCTGGAGGCGGCGGTCGCGCACGCCTTTTCGGTGTCCGACGACTTCCTAGCGATCGGCAAGGCTGAGTTCCCACTGCCGACGCTGGGCGCCCGCCTCAGGGACATCGAGCGCGAGCTGATCGACGGGCGCGGCTTCGTGCGCCTGCGCGGCCTGCCCCGCGAGCGCTGGACCAACGACCAGATGAGCATGGCCTACTGGGGGATCGGCGCGCACCTCGGCAAGCCGTGGCCGCAGAACGCCAAAGGCCATCTGCTGGGCGACGTCACCGACCACGGCAAGCCGGTGGGCGACCCCACCTCTCGCGGCAATGAGATCGGTTTGGTAGGCCTGGATTTCCACTGCGACGGCTCGGACCTGGTGGGGCTGATGTGCCTGCAGACCGGGATTTCCGGCGGGCTGTCGGCGGTGTGCAACTCGGTCGCCCTGCACAATCGGCTGGTCCGCGAGCGCCCGGACCTGGCGGCCGAGCTCTACAAGCCCCAGCCCTTCGACTATCGCGGCGAACAGGCGCCTGGCAAACCCGGCTGGTACCTGATGCCGGTGTTCAGCCGTCAGGGCGGGCGGGTCTTCATCCGCCTGATCCGGCCCTACATCCTGGCCTCGCAGCGCCACGCCGACGCGCCGCGCCTGACGGAGAAAGCCATTGAGGCCCTGGCCTGGATGCAGGATCAGGCTGAGGGCGGCGCCTATTCGGTGATCATGGATTTCGAGCCCGGCGACATGCAGTTCATCAACAACTACCATGTGCTGCATGGGCGCACGGCCTATGAGGACGACCGCGCAGCGGGCAAGATCCGGCACTTAAAGCGCCTGTGGCTGGAGACCGAGGTCCTGGAGGATCGGCCGCCCCACTTCGGCAAGGCCAACCCGCACTGGCTCAAGGCCGCCAAGATCAGCCGCCTGGACGCGGTGCAGTAGCGGGCAGCACCGCTTTACACGACGCCTGTTCTGAGAATTGCGTCACCGGGCGGACGCGGTAAGTTCGCGTCATGACTCAAGACCTTGCTTTGAAGACTCAGGCACGCCGCGGGCGGCCGGTCGGGGATCGGGACGCTCGGCGCGCCGAGCTCTTGGCCGCGGCCATCGCGGTGATCGCCCAGGAAGGCTACGCCGGGACCTCGCTGCGCAAGGTGGCGGAGCAGGCCAGCT
>NZ_DATAPY010000146.1:0-7987 GCF_036264965.1 Phenylobacterium sp. | reverse complement strand
CGATGTTCTTGCCGATGTCGTGGACATCGCCCTTGACGGTGGCCATCAGGATCTTGCCCTGGGCCTGGCGCGGCGCATTGCCCTTCTCGGCCTCCATGAAGGGTTCCAGCCACGCCACCGCCTGCTTCATCACCCGCGCCGACTTCACAACCTGGGGCAGGAACATCCGGCCCGAGCCAAACAGGTCCCCAACCACGTTCATCCCGTCCATCAACGGACCCTCAATGACGTGCAGCGGCCGCTCCACGCCCAGCCGCGCCTCCTCGGTGTCGGCCTCGATGAATTCGGTGACGCCATGAACCAGGGCGTGCTGGATGCGCTTGGCCACCGGCAGGGATCGCCAGGCGGCCGAGCGCCCGCTGCACGTCATCGAAGGCCCGTTGATGGACGGCATGAACGTAGTCGGCGACCTGTTCGGCTCGGGCAAGATGTTCCTGCCCCAGGTGGTGAAGTCGGCGCGGGTGATGAAGCAGGCCGTGGCCTACCTGATGCCCTTCATGGAGAAGGAAAAGGAAGGCAAGCCGCGCGAGCACGCCGGCCGCATCCTGATGGCCACCGTCAAGGGCGATGTCCACGACATCGGCAAGAACATCGTGGGCGTGGTCCTGCAGTGCAACAACTACGAGGTGATCGACTTAGGCGTCATGGTGCCGGCCGACCGCATCCTGGACGAGGCGGTGGCGCACGGCGTCGACATGGTGGGCCTCTCCGGCCTGATCACGCCGAGCCTCGACGAGATGGCCTATGTGGCCGGCGAGATGGAGCGGCGGGGCATGAAGATCCCGCTGCTGATCGGCGGCGCCACGACCTCCAAGACCCACACGGCGGTGAAGATCGAGCCGAAGTACAAGGGCTCCCAGACCACCTATGTGCTCGACGCGAGCCGCGCCGTGGGCGTGGTCTCCGGCCTGCTCTCGCCCACCGAGCGCGACCGGCTGATGGCGGAGACGGCGGCCGATTATGTGAAGGTCCGCGCGGCCTTCGCCCGCGGCCAGGACAAGCGCGCCCGCTCCACCCTGGACGAGGCGCGCGACAACGCGTTTACGCCGGACTGGACCACCTACGACCCGCCGAAGCCGTCATTCATCGGTACACGGACGTTTGCGGCCTATGACCTGGCCGACCTCGCCCGCCACATCGACTGGTCGCCGTTCTTCGCCAGCTGGGAGCTGATCGGGCGCTACCCGCAGATCCTGGAGGACGACGTGGTCGGCGAGGCTGCGCGCGACCTCTACAAGGACGCGCAGGTCATGCTGCAGCGGATCATCGGCGAGCAGTGGTTCGAGGCGCGCGGCGTGGTCGGCTTCTGGCCGGCCAATTCCGACGGCGACGATGTGGTGCTGTGGACCGACGAGACCCGCACCGTCGAACTCGCCCGCCTCCACACCCTTCGCCAGCAGATGGCCAAGGACAAGACCCAGGCCGACGGCGGCCGCGCCAATGTGGCGCTGGCCGACTTCATCGCCCCCATCGGGACCAAGCCCGACTGGATCGGCGGCTTCGCGGTCACCGCCGGCCACGGCGAGGCCGAGATCGCCAAGGCCTTCAAGGACAAGGGTGACGACTATTCGGCGATCATGGCCGCGGCCCTGGCGGACCGCTTGGCGGAGGCCTTCGCCGAGGCGTTGCACCGGCGGGTGCGCACCGAGCTCTGGGGCTATGCGCCGGACGAGGCCTGGGACATCGACCACATGATCGCCGAACAGTACCGGGGGATCCGGCCGGCGGCGGGGTATCCCGCGCAGCCGGACCACACGGAGAAGGGGACGCTGTTCAAGCTGTTGGACGCCGAGGCGGCGACGGGGCTGAACCTGACCGAGAGCTACGCCATGTATCCGACGGCGGCGGTGAGCGGTTTGTACTTCGCCCACCCGGAGAGCCACTACTTCGGGGTCGGGCGCATCGAGCGCGATCAGGTGGAGGACTATGCGCGGCGGAAGGGTTGGCCGGTGAGTGAGGCGGAGCGATGGTTGGGGCCGATTTTGAACTATGAGGCCTAACTCGCTGCGTCGGAAAAGCGCTTAAGAATTCTAACGGTCATCCCTGCGATTTCGCTGGCATCACGAGCTTTCAGAAGCCGACGCAGCTCGTCGTCGGTCGGTCTCCGCGCGCCAGAGCCCGAAGACGGGATCGCAGATCCCACAAGCTCATGGGCGATTGCTGCGGCCGCGCCACCGGTTGATCCCACAGGCAAGAGAAAGGCCCCGACTGAATCTGCCGCAGCGCGCTCCGCATGGACGCCACCCGCAACGACGAGGCGATCATCGACAAGCTTTCCGCCCCCGAGAAAGACGACTGCACCGGAGACCCGCGCCATTTCTCCCCGTAGGGCAGCCCATTGCTCATCGTTTGGTTGCGAACCGTCGATTGGTTGGCTGAACGGGCGAACCAGTAGGCGCCGCTCCAAGTCCCAACTCCCGGATCGCTGGATAGATTCGAGGAATCCGCTGAGGGCGGCGGGCGCGACCGTCAGCCCTGAGCCACTGACGAGATTGAAGCCGGCATCGCCGAGTGCGCTTCCCACACTGTGGGCGATCTCACTAAGCGTAAACGCCCGCTCACACAATCACAAGTTGACGTCGACCATTTCACAGGTCTGACTACAGTCAAGCTTGGGGGGAAATTTCATGCGAATCTTAGTGGTGGCGGGGCTTTGCCTCGCGCTTGGCGGCTGCGCGACGGTTACGCGGGGCTCGAACGATACATGGACGGTAAACACCGAGCCGTCGGGGGCGGCGGTGAAGACGACCAACCAGTTCTTCTGCGAGGCGACACCTTGCACCTTCAAGATGCCGCGCAAATCGGAATTCGACGTCACGATCACCAAGGCCGGATACAAGGCCTGGACCGGTCACGTGACCCACCACGTCAGCGGCGCGGGCGGGGCAGGGATGGCAGGCAACGTCCTGGTCGGCGGCCTGATTGGCATCGGCGTCGACGCCTACTCCGGGGCGATGAACGACCTGGTGCCGAACCCGCTGTCGGTGACGCTGGAAAAGGCCGAGGGCGAGGAGAAGCACGCGAGCGCCGCCGAACCGAGCCGCTAAGGGTCACTCCGACGGCCGGCCTCAAGGGCGGGTGTGGGCAGCCGCGCTGGCTAGCGAGGTACAGCGCGTCCAATGAGTGGAATCGCTGGCCGCGCCTCAAGCAACGCCGCGGCATGTGGCGGCGGCGCCTGCGCTTCCGGCGCCGGCGCGGCGGGCGCTGCGGCGGCCGGCTTTTCGGGCGCCGGCAGGGTGAGGCTGATCGTGTCGCCGTCGCCAAGCTTCGGCGCCGTCGTCGGCGTGATGGTGATCTGCGCCGGGGGACCGGCAACGAACGCGACCTTCTCCTGGGGTGTTCCGTCCGCCTTGGCGGCTGCGACATCGACCGCGATCTTGACGGGCGTCTTCATGGTCAGGTCGACGTGGGCCGGCTTGTCCGCCGGCTGGGTCCCTGAAGTGGGGGCGGCGGTGACGCCGGCCTTGATGAAGTCCGCGTTGGCGTTGATCTTGCCGGCCAGATCCACAGCGATGGTTTGAACGTCAAACTTCGTGGCATCCACCTTGTAGGCCAAGGTCGGAGGGGTGGCGGTCGCGGCTGTCGATTGGCCGTTGGAGCCCGGCGTCAGGGAACTCGTGATCGAGCCCTCCGCAGCCGCTAAAGAGCACTCGTTGTGAATTCCAAGAATGGTGGACCGTTCGGCGGCGGCGTTGATCTTCGTGGGGTCGCTCGCGTAGGTCGCGTTGAGCGACGTCACGTACTTGCTCATGTCGGCCCAGTAGAGCGACTGGATCGCCTGGGTCACATGGGAGACGGAAAGCGCGTTGAGATACTCGGTCGAAATCCCCGCTTTGGCGCCGGTGAAGATCGACGTCGCGGCCGTCAGGGCGTGCGCTGTCGCGACGGGTTTGAAGGCGGTCGCCAAGGCGGATGTGGTGGTTCCAAGCAGGCCCAGAGCGTAGTTGTCGCCGGCGACGCTTCCGAACAGAGAGTTGAGGAAGATCGCGCAGCGGGTCTGGGAGTCCTGAACCAGCGAGTGCGCTTTCTCGTACTCCGTCGAGCCCGACGGCTTGTCCGTCAGCGGCGTGGCCGAGAGCTGCAGGGGCTGTGGGATCGATGCGCAGCCCGATACAGTCAGCGCAGCCAATGTGGCCGCCAGCAATTGATTGCGGTGCATCGCGCCAATCCCCCGATTGCGTGTAATTTGACAGCTAGCAACCGGCGATTGTAGAGTCAACAGGGTTCGTGGAACTGTGTTTCGCTAACGGATGTTCGCGTTTTGTTCTGGACTTTGTAAGGGATTGTGAGAAGCTTCGGCTGGCGCTCTTGCGCCCTTGGCGGCGCGTCGGCGGGCTACGATCCTTGGCGGGAATTCAGCGATGGCGGATGGGGCGGTGGGCCGGCCGGCGGGAGCGTCGGCCGGGGAGGTGGTGTTTTTCTCCGAGGAGCTGGGGCGGACGATCTGTGCGCGGGTGGCGGCGGGGGAGACCCTGGCTTCGGTGTGCCGCTCGCCGGGAATGCCGCATCGGCTGACGGCGACCAACTGGCGGCGGCATCCGGAGTTTGGCGCCGCCATGGCGGCCGCTCTCCTGGCGGCGCGCACGGCGCGGCGGGTGGAGGAGCGGGCGGTGGCGGCCGCCTGGATGGCGCGGCCGAAGCGCCCGGGCGGGCGACGGCCGGTGTATACCCCGGAGCTGGGCGAGGCGATCTGCCAGCGGCTGTCCGACGGCGAGAGCCTGTTGGCGATCACCCGCGGCCCGGCGATGCCCGGCGCGCCGACGATCTTCCGATGGGTGCGGCAGTATCCAGAGTTCGAGGCGATGTATGTGACTGCGCGCCAGGAGCAGGCCGACTACCTGCTGGACGAGGCGCGCGAGGTGGCGTTGGCGGCGACGCCGAAGAGCGTCTGGGCCGACCGGCTGCGGTTCGACACAATCCGCTGGATGACCGCGCGCCTGGCGCCCAAGAAATACTGCAAACCGATCCTGCTGGTGCGCGAGGCGGCGCAGATCCGGGCCGAGGAAGCCGAGGCCAAACGCGACCGATTGGCCGAGAATGAGGGCGGCGGGATGACGGTGATCGTCAAGCGGTTCTGCGACGTGACGCCGGAGGATGAGGCTGAGGCCGATGCGACGGAGCGGGCCTATGAGCGGCGGGCGCTGGGGCGGCGGACCTAGGTCCCTGTCGCACAGGGGCCCTTGGCCGACTGCAAAGGGCGCCGCGGCGGCCGCGGCGCCCTCTGTCACCGGTGGTCCTGGAGCTGGCGCCTAGAACTTGATCCAGACGCCGTCGCGCCAGTAGCCGCGGCCGCGGTGTTCATGCCAGCGGTAATGGTCCTGCGGGCCCCAACGCCAGTCGTCGGGGTGGACCACGACGTTGAACTCCGGCTTGTAGTCGTAGTGGCCTTTGACGTGCCAGCATTCGTTGGCCGCGTTGCAGACGACCTCGGCCGAGGCCGAGGTCGCCACCACCCCGGCGGAGCCGAGGGCGATGGCGGCGGCGAGGGCGCATTTCACAGCAAGTTTCATGTGAGCTGTCTCCTTTTTTGGGTTGTCCCGGCGGCCGAACGCATTGGCCGGCGATGGGTTGCTTGCGGATCGGGGGACATACTCATGTTCTGGTTTTGTTCATATCGGTGGGCCTAGCTACGCCCCCGCCTGGGCCGCGGTGAACACCGCCAGCTGGGCGGCGAAGGCGCGCTGGTAGGCGGGGCGGGCTTCGCCGCGGGCGACGTAGGCGGCCAGGCTGGGGTATTCGTCCAGCAGGCCAGAGGCGCCCAGGCGCCGCAGCACGTGGACCATCATCAGGTCGCCGGCGCTGAAGGCGCCGTCGAGCCAGTCGGCGTCGCCGAGGCGGCTGGCGAGTTCGCCCAGGCGGCCGCGGATGCGATCCTTGATGAGGGGCAGGCGCTGCTCATGCCAGGGCTGGTCACGCTCCACGAGCATGGCCATGGAGAGATCGACGATCGGCGGCTCGACCGTGCTGAGCGCGGCGAACATCCAGCCGATGGCGCGCGAGCGGGCGTTGGTGTCGGCGGGCAGCAGGCCCGGGTGACGCTCGGCGATATGCAGCACGATCGCCCCGGACTCGAAGAGGGCGAGGCCTGCACCGTCCTCATAGGTCGGGATCTGGCCGAAGGGGTGGAGCGCGAGGTGGGCGGGCGCTTTCATCTGCGCGAACGGGACCAGGCGGACGTCGTAGGGCCGGCCTACTTCCTCCAGCGCCCAGCGGACGCGCATGTCGCGCGCCAGGCCCCGGCCGCGGTCGGGCGACTGGGCGAAGGCGGTGATGGTGGGGGGCATGGCGTCTCTCCGCGTCCGTTGGTTCGCACCCTAGGACGAACCACGCCCACGCCGCACGACAGGCGACCTCGCTTTTTCGCCCACGAGAGTTCGCGGGCCGAAGCCGTCAGCCGAGCGCCCCTTCGCCTAGGCGATCGCCGGCTGTGCGAGGCCCAGCATCTGTTCGAAGTTCTTCGAATAGAACAGCTCGCGGTCGGCGTCCGAGAGGTCCCCGAAGGTCCGCTCGAAGCGGCCGATGGGGTCGTTGGTGCCCTCGGGGTGCGGATAGTCGCTGGAGAACATGTAGAGGTCGGCGCCGCTATCCTTGATCAGATAGCCGGCGTCCTCGCCGGGGAACGGCGTGAACTTCACGTGGCGGCGGATGATCTCCGACGGCTTGGCCGACAGCGCCTGCAGGTAGGGGTCGGTGCGCCCGAAGCTGCGGGCGCCCATGTCCATCTGGCGCAGGAACCCCGGCACCCAGTAGGCGCCATATTCGATGACGCCGCCGCGCAGCTCCGGGATGCGGTCGAAGACGCCGTCATAGACCAGCGCCGCCAGGAACATCTCCGCCGAGTGCGGCAGGACGACATAGTCCTTGAAGCGCAGGTTCTCGCCGCCGCCGTGCAGGTCCGGCGAGGGCGCTCGGCCGTTGTTGAGGTAGGCCGGCGGCAGCACGCGGGAGCCTGCGCCGATGTGCAGGACGAACGGAATGCGCCGGGCCGCCAGCAACGCCCAGAAGGGATCCAGCTCAGGGTGGCCCGGCGAGCGCTCTCCGCCCGGCGTCGAGGGCACCCAGACGGCGCCGCAGCCGAGGCGGATGGCTTCCTGCGCCTCCTCGACGGCGCGAGCCGGATCGTCCAGCGGCACATAGGCCACGCCGATCAGGCGATCGTCCTTGCAGAAATCCGCCATGGCGCGGTTGGCGGCGCGGGTTCCGGCATAGACGACGTCGGGGTCCGACGACGTGCGGAACGGCCGCAAGGCCGAGGTCGGGAACACCAGCTGGCTGGCGAAGCCCAGCTCGTCCAGCGCGCGCGTCCGCTCGGCCGGATCGCAGGCGCCGTAGGCCAGGCGGCCTTTTGGCCCGGCGATCAGGCCCTCGATCACCTTTTCCTTGGGCGCTGTGACCGGTGGCCGCGTCGAGGGCGGATCGCGCCGCAGCAGCCGATCCTTCATCGCACCCTCGGCGAAGGGGACCAGCCAGTCGGCCGGCTCCATCAGGTGGCTGTCGGCGTCGTGATAGACCCGGCCCTGAGCATAAGGCATGTGGCTTCCTCCCGGGCTCTTCACGGCCCGACGCCGCACTATCCCCTGCGATCAGCCCTGCCTACAAACAGTTTTTGGGCCGGCGGCGAACGCGTGCGGCTGAGGTCTACCGCCCGCCGACCTTGCCGGCCGTCTCGGCGGCGGCGCGGCGTTCCTCGGCCCGCGCGCCGGAGAGGATGCCGGGGAGCGCGTAGTTGCCCTCGTGGCAGGCGTATTCGAACACCTGGCCCTTCAGGGGATGGAACTCGTACTCGCCGCCCCAGGGCTGGGCCCAGACGCTGGGGTCTTCGACGGTGAAGCGGTAGAGCAGCCGGTCCTTGCCCACGCGGGTGAAGCGCTCGGTGACCTTCAGGGTCTTCCAGGCGCCGAAATAGGCCTGGGCCTGCGGGAAGTGGTCGGTCTCGACGACCAGGGTCTCGCCCTCGTAGCGGCCAATGCTGTCGCCGAACCAGGGC
>NZ_DATAPY010000145.1:0-47102 GCF_036264965.1 Phenylobacterium sp. | reverse complement strand
AGCCCATGAACTGCACGGTGGCCCTGGGCCCCGACCGCGCCGACGTCTGGATCTCCACCCAGGCGCCGATGGCGGTGCTGCAGATGGCCGCCAAGGAAACCGGCCTCAAGCCCGAGCAGGTCTATGTGCACAACGCCTTCGTCGGCGGCGGCTTCGGCCGGCGCGGCGGGGCGCATGACGAGCTGATCCAGGCGATCGCGGTCGCCAAGCAGGTGGGCAAGCCGGTCAAGCTGATCTGGTCGCGCGAGCAGGACATCCGCCGCGACCGCTACCGCCCGCAGGCGGCCGTGCGCTTCCGCGCCGCGCTCGACGGGGCCGGCAAGCCCCAGGCCTTCCAGGCCCAGATCGCCGTCGGCTCGCTGCTCCGCGGCGGCAATGGCCCGCAGGAGCTTCAGGCCAGCGAGCCCATGGCCACCGAGTGCATCCAGAACAGCTTCTACGCCTTCCCGGCCCGTGACGTGGGCGTGGTGCTGAAGAACAGCCATGTGCCGGTGTCCTTCTGGCGCGGCGTCGGCTCGTCGCAGAACGGCTTCTTCATGGAAAGCTTCATGGACGAGGTCGCCTACGCGGCGGGCCAGGACCCCTACAAGTACCGCCGCGCCCTGCTCACCGAGCGGCCCGATGCGCTAGGCGTCATCGACGCGCTCGCCAAGCACTCCGACTGGGGCCAGCCCCTGCCCAAGGGCCGTGGGCGCGGGATCGCCATCATCGAGGCCTACGGATCTGTCTCCGGCCAGGTGGTCGAGGTCACCGTCTCGCAGGACGGCAAGCTGAAGGTCGACCGCGTCACCTGCGTGCTCGACCCCTACCATGTGGCCAACCCCAACACCGTCGAACAGCAGATGGAGGGCGCGGTGATCATGGGCATGACCGCTGCGCTTTGGGGCGAGATCAACATCAAGAACGGCGCGCCGGTGGAAGGCAACTTCAACACCTACCGCATGGCCAAGATGGTCGAGACGCCGCCCAGGATCGACGTCCACCTGGTCCCCAGCGGCGGCCCGAAGTGGGGCGGCGTCGGCGAGCCGGGCCTCGGCCCCTTCGCCCCGGCGCTCACCAACGCGGTCTTCGCCGCCACCGGCAAGCGGGTGCGCCGCCTGCCGCTGAAGCATGCCGACCTGCGCTGGGCGTAAGGGCCATCTGCCCCTGTCGCGAAGCGGCGGGAGGGGAGGGGTGGGCCTTGGTCCGATCGACATTCAAGAGCGCGGCTTGACCAAAACGATCCTCCTCCATGGAGGAGGGAGCGCCAATCACTCGCGTCGCGAATGTCGATTGGTCCTGAGGCGGGAAAGGCCGCGCCGCCAGAGTGTCGCCCTATTCACGGCGGAGCTTGGCGACATAGCCTGGGAAAGCCGAATGGGGGGACGTGTTCACGATGAAGATCGCGAACGGCTTGATCGGTCTGGCGACCGCGCTGTACGCCACATCCGCCATCGCCGCCGACCTGTCGCCGGCCCGTTGGCCTACCGCCGAACGGGCCGAACTCCAGACCCAGGAGTTCTTCTCCTACCCCGCCTTCGCCGGCCCGGTGGACGGTGCCCGGATCCTGGTCACCGGCACCGCTTCGCCGGTCGCGGTTCATGCCGGCGCCGAGGTCCTGCGCCGGGGCGGCACGGCCGCCGACGCCGCGGCTACCGTCGCCCTGACCCAGATCGCCACTAACCACGGCTCGGTGGTCTCCTACGCCGGCGTGATGCAGCTCGCCTACTTCGAGGCGAAGACCGGCAAGGTCTCCATCCTCGACGGCGGCTGGAACAGCTACGTAGGCGAGACCGACGTCCCCGGCATCCCGCAGACCGACCTCAGCGTGATCAGCGGCCTGCCACCGCCGCCCGCCGCGGGTGTGGGCGAGCTCGGCCGCCAGACCCTGGTCCCGGGCTTCATGGCCGGCATCGAGGCCATGCACCAGCGGTTCGGCCGCCTGCCCTTCGCCGACCTGCTCCAGCCGGCCATCTGGTACGCCGAGAACGGCGCACCGGTCGGCCGCAGCGAGGGCTACTGGTTCCAGCAACGTCAGCCGCGGTTCTGGCGCACGCCGGAAGGCCGGGCCTTCGCCTCCATGCCCGACGGCGCCCTGCCCAGGACCGGCGACCTGCTGCGCCAGCGGGCGCTGGCCCAGACCCTGCGCGCCGTGGCGGCCCAGGGCGCGAGCTATATGTACACGGGCGACTGGGCCCACGCCTATGTGGCGGCGGTCCGCGCGGCGGGCGGCAAGGCAACCCTGGAGGACATGGCCAACTACCGGGCCATCTGGCGCAATCCCGCCAGCGTCCCCTTCGCCGGCGCCCAGGTGTACGGCATGGGCGAGAGCCCCTCGGCCTGCCCGATCCTGATGAGCCTGAACCTGCTCTCCGCCGCCGGCGCCGACCGGATGGGCGCCTACTGGCAGGACCCCAAAGCGCTCCGGACCTACCTGCGCACGCTCACCTTCGCCATCGACAAGTCGATCGTCCCGTGGGCCCTGCCGCCGGAAACGGCGGCGGGCCTGGGATCCACGACCTGCAAGGATTGGCTGACGCCCGCCTACGCCGCCGCGGTCGCGCCGCAGCTCGCCAAGGTCCCGGCCCCGCCCGCGGCCGCAGCTTCAGCCTCCAAGACCGCCGCGCCCATAGCCCACAGCGACTCCGTGGTGGTGGTCGACCGCTGGGGCAATGTCGCGGCCCTGGTCCATAGCCTCAACGCCCTTTCCTGGGGCGACACCGGCATCGTGGTGGGCGGCGTGACCGTCTCCGACGCCGCGGCGGTCAACCGGATCAGGCTGGCCTCCGTGACGCCGGGCGGCCGTGTGCCGACCGAGATGGCCCCGGTGATCGCGCTGCGGGACGGCAAGCCGGTGCTGGCCATCGCCACCATCGGCTCTTCCCTGATGGCCGAGACCACCCGTCTGGCCGCCACCCTGCTGGCAAACCGCGCCGACCTGCAATCGACCCTGGCGGCCACGCCCCTGGTGACCAATTTCAACGTGCCCGGCCCGGGCGAGGCCTGGGCCCAGCCGGAGTTGGTGGAAGCCGGCGCCTATGGTCCGGACATGCTTGCCGCGCTCCGGGCGGGCGGGCTCGAAGTCCAGGAAATCCCCACCCCGCGCGTCAAAGCCTTGAGCGGCGGCCCGGTCGTCGCCGTCATCGACCAGCCCTCTGGCGCGCCCCACGCCGTCGAGGTCCCCGATGTCTACGGTTTCGCGGAGACCGACCGCCAGATCGGCCTCGCGCCGCCGAAGTCTGTCGCGCTGCCGGCAGCCGTCCTCGACCGCTACGTCGGCGCCTACCAGCTCGGCCCGCGCGCCATCACCCGCGTCGAACGCGAAGGCGAGCGGCTGTTCGCCATCACCAACCCTGGCGCCGTGAAGGTCGAGCTGTTCGCCCGCTCCGACGGCCGATTCTTCGAGCGCGACTACGACGTCCAAGTGTCCTTCCAAACGGCCGCGTCGGGCCACGCCAACTCAGCAGCCGTGCGACGCAATGGGATCGAGATCGAAGCTCGCCGCATCGACCTTGCCGAGGCCGCCCGCATCGAGGCCCTGCCTCCCGTCCTGCCGGTCCTGCGGCCGCCGCTCTCGGCCACCAGCCGCACAGGCGAGGGCGTGGATGCCTCCGGCGACTGGATCACGACGCTGTCGTCCCTGCGCATCGCCTTCCACATCCGCGCGACGCCGGACGGCGTCTACGAAGCCAGCTGCGACAGCCCCGACTCCGGCGCCTTCGACGTCCCGACCGTCGTCTCTGTCAAGGGCGAGACCCTGTCCCTCCACATGCCGTCGATCGGCGCCCAGTTCGAGGGGCAGTGGCGCGCCGGCGACGCCCAATGGGTCGGCCACTGGAGCCAGTCCGGACCGGGGCCGCCGATGACGCTCAGCCGCGGCCAGCTCGCACCCTTGGAGACCATTGAGGCCCTTACCGGGACCTGGGACAGCGCCCCCGCCATCGCTGGCAAACCCGGCCCGTCCCTGTTGTTCCGCTTCCGCACCCGCCCCGGCCACGGCACGTCCGGGAGCCTCGACCTGCCGGACCTCAATTCCCGAGGAGCCTTCGTCACTCAGATCCACCGCGCGGGCGATCGGGTCTCAATGCGCATGGAGACCATCGGCGCTGCGATCGACGCCAAGCTCAGCCCGGACGGCAAGACAATGGACGCCCGCTACACCGCGCTGGGCGTCACTACTCCGGTGATCCTGATGCGGCGGGCGGCACAGCCTTAGTGCGGCAGCACCGGTGAGGCGGACTCGTCGGGATGCGACCAGTCGCTGGCCACCAGCTTGCGCAGGAGGTCGCGCTCGGTCTTCAGGCTGATCAGGGTCGATGAGTCATGATCGCGGTCGAGGTCGCGGGCGGCGGCTTCGACCGCGCGCTCCAGGGCCTCCAATTGCATGAGCAGGTCGAAGGCCTGGCGCCACAGGTCGCGCGCACGCTCGCCGGTGGCCTCGAGGAACGGCGCGCTGACCCCGGCGCGGCGGGCGTCTTCCTCCAGGACGGCGAGACTGGCCGGGCCAAAGCCACGGGCGCCGAGCTCGCGGATCGCGGCATCGAACTCCATCCCCTCGGTCTCATAGCGCAGGCGGACCAGCTCCTGGGCCAGGGCGTCCAGCTTCTCGTCGCCGAAGCCGCGCGCGCCGACCAGCTCGATCTTCTCATCGATGACGCCGGGATCGCGGACCGCCGCCAGCGCCAGGGCCGCGGCCAGCGGACGCGGCGAGGCCCGCAACCGGCGGCTCGCGTCCTTGGCTTGCGACGTGGCGTTGGCATCGGAGATGCCATTGGGGTTGCGCCGCTTGTCCCAGCGGGCGCGGGACATCTCCCGGGCGGCCGCGCCCACCGTGTAGACCGCCTGGCGGGTCGGCCAGAGCTGCTCGAAACGGCCGAGCAGGTCCTCCTTATAGGCCTGAGCGAGGTCGGGGTCGGCGATGGTCGCGGCGAGTTTGCGCAGGCGGGTCTTCAGCGCGGTCTTGCGCTCAGGCGTGTCGTAAGGCGCCGCATCGCGCTCGCGCCGGAACAGCGCCTCGGCGAAGGGCGTGGCGTTGGCGAGCTGGGCCTTCAGCGCCGCCGGCCCCTGCTCGCGCAGCACCTCGTCGGGGTCCTTGCCGCCCTCCACCATGGCGAACTGGAAGCTCTTGCCGGGCTTCAGCAGCGGCAGCGCGCGGTCCATGGTCCGGTCGGCGGCCTGCCGCCCTGCCCGGTCGCCGTCGAACGACAGCGTCGGCTCCGGATGATGGCGCCAGAGCATCTCCATCTGGTCCTCGCCCAGGGCCGTGCCCATGGCCGCCACCGCCGGGATGCCGCCCCGCTGGCAGGCGATCACGTCCATGTAGCCCTCGACCACCACCAGGGGAGGATGCTCGTCCGACGGCGCGGCGGCGATGATCTTGCGCGCCTCGGCCAGGCCGTAGAGCTGGTGGCCCTTGTGGAAGACGGATGTCTCCGGGCCGTTCAGATATTTGGCGCGGGCCTGCGGATCCATCGCCCGGCCGCCAAACGACACGATCCGGCCCCGCGGATCGCCGATCGGGAAGATGATCCGGTCGCGGAACCGGTCGTAGGGCGCCCCGCCCTCCTCCGGCGCGATCAGCAGGCCGGTCTCGACCAGTTCGCCGGGCCTGGCGCCCTTGGCGACCAGATAGTCCTTCAGCGCCGTTCGCCCGGGCGGCGAGAAGCCCAGGCGGAAGCGGGCCCAGTCCTTCTCCGGCAGGCCGCGCCTCTCCAGATAGGCCCGCGCCTCGCGCCCTGTGGGGCGGCGCAGCTCCGCCTCGAACCACTGGGCGGCGAGTTCCAGCCACTCGGAAAGGCCCTGGCGGACCTTCTCCTGCTCGGCGGCGCGGGGATCGACCGCCGGCAGCGGCACCCCCGCATCGGCCGCCAGCCGCTCCACCGCCTCGACGAAGGTCAGGCGCTCGGCCTCCTGCAGGAAGGCGATGATGTCGCCGGTCTTGCCGGACGAGAAATCGAAGAACTGGCCCTTGTCGTCGTTGACGTAGAAGGAGGGCGTCTTCTCCTTGGTGAAGGGCGACAGGCCGACGTACTCACGGCCCTGCCGGCGCAGCTTCACCGTCTTGCCGATCACGTCGGAAGGGCGAAGGCGAGACTTGATCTCGTCTAGAAACCGCTCGTCGAACCGAACTGCCATCCCGGAAAACGCACCTGCGCCGAACGAACCTGCTGCCCCGCAGCACGGTCAACGGAGTTTCCTACGCGGCCATCGCTTGCCCCGAGAGTCCCCCGACGACCGCCAGCGGGGACGAATCGAATCGCCTTGTGGGTAACTCTACGCGTACACTATTTGTTCTGTACATTTCTGTGTCTCGATCGACACGCGGACCGAGTGTTCACGCTTGCTGCGCATTGACCCGCCGCCTGTCCGGGCCGATGTTACGGGCTTCTGCCGCGCGTACTGAATTGGGGGATGGGCGCTTGATCATGTGGCTCCGTCTCGCGGGCGCTTTGCTGGTGACCCTGGTCGGCATCGGCGCCCTGGAATACTTCGGCGTGAGCCGGCTGCTGGGCGGCCGCGCGCCGGAAGACGCCCGGGCGGCGGCCTATGCGCCGGCGAAAGAGATCTTCTGGCTGGCCATCTTCTTCGTGGTCATGGCGACCTCGCTGCTGGCGGCCGCACGCCGCTGGGCGGGTCATCTGAAGCGGGCGGTGTCGTCCCCGCCGGGCCGCCGCCGGCCCTAGAGGCTACCCCAGGCCGCGCACCCAGCCGGGCAGGTCGGCGATGGCCGGCAGTTCGGCGAAGCGCGGGTGGCCGGCAGGCGTCTCGGCCATCTCGTGGGCCCAGGTCAGCGGATAGGGGATGTGGGCGGCGAAGGCGCCCGCCTCCAGCGCCGGCAGGATGTCAGAGCGGATCGAGTTGCCGCCCATCGCCGCCTCCGCCGCGCCGGTTCCGTGACGGGCGAAGACTCTCTCGTAGGTCGCCGCGTCCTTCTCGCTGACGATCTCCACGGCGGCGAACAGCTCGCCCAGGCCGCTGGCCGCCAGCTTCTGTTCCTGGTGCAGGAGGTCGCCCTTGGTGATCAGCACCAGGCGATAGTCCTCGGCCAGTTCGGCCAGGGCGTCGCGAACGCCGGGCAGCGGCTCGACCGGATGGCTCAGCATCTCGCGCCCGGCGGCCAGGATGTCGGCGACGATACGGCCGGGCGGCTCGCCCCCGGTCAGCTCCATGGCCGTCTCGATCAGCGACAGGGTGAAGCCCTTCACGCCGTAGCCGTAGAGCGACAGGTTCCGCCGCTCGATCGCCGCCAGCCGCGCGTCGAGCACATCAGGGGCCGCGACCTCGGCCATCAGGGCCCGGAAGCGGTCCTGGGTCAGGCGGAAGATGGTCTCGTTGTGCCAGAGGGTGTCGTCGGCATCGAGGCCGACCGTGGTGATACGCATGACGGGCCTCTTATCAGCGCCCGGCCTTCGTTCGAAGCCTGCCCAAACCGCGGCGCCGGCGCCCAATCGTGCGGCGCCTGCCCGCGCCTGTTGCGCAAGTCGCGTCCCGCGGGGCCGCTCGCCCTGGCGGCGTGGAAGATGGACCGGGTTTTGAGTCGGGGCGTTGGGCATGAGGGGCGGACGTCTGGCGGCGATTTGGGCGCGGATCGTGCGGGTCCTGGCGCCCAAATCCCGGCGAGTTGACCCGGTGGCCGCCGCCCGCGCCGAAGCCCAGCTCGCCCGTGACCGCCTGCGGGACGCGATCGAAGCCATCCCGGAGGGCGTGGTCTTCCTCGATGCGGAGGGGCGCTACATCCTGTGGAACCGGCGCTATGCAGAAATCTACCACCGCTCAGCCGACCTGTTCCGCCCCGGAACCAAGCTGATCGACACCCTGCGTGAGGGCGTGCGGCGCGGCGACTATCCCGCCGCCATCGGGCGCGAGGAAGCCTGGCTCGCCGAACGCCAGGCGATGCTGGCGGCCGGCGCCGGCGAGCGGCATGAGCAGCAGCTGGCCGACGGCCGCTGGCTGATGATCGAGGACCGGCGCACCTCCGAGGGCGGCTCCATCGGCCTGCGCGTCGACATCACCGCGCTCAAGGCGCAGGCCGAGGCTCTGCACGAGGCCCTGGCCCGCGCCGAGGCGGCCAGCCGCGCCAAGAGTGAATTCCTGGCCGACATGAGCCACGAACTGCGCACCCCGCTGAACGGGGTCTCGGGCCTCGCCCAGGCGCTGGAGGCGACGCAGCTCGATCCCGAACAGGCGTCGCTGGTCGGCGAGATCCGCGCGTCCGCCGCCGAGTTGGAGCGGCTGGTCCACGGCTTGCTGGACTATGGCGAGAGCGGCGACGCCCGACCGCCAACGCCGCCGTCAGGCGGCGCGCCCGGGCCCTTCCGGGTGCTGGTGGCCGACGACAACCCCACCAACCGCAAGGTGATCGAGCTGATGCTGAGTGCGGCCGGCGCCCAGCCCACCTGTGTGGAGGACGGCCGTCAGGCGCTGGAGGCCTGGCAGGCCGGCGCCTATGACGTGGTGCTGATGGACCTGCGGATGCCGGTGATGGACGGGCTGACCGCGATCCGCTCGATCCGCGAGGCCGAGGCGGCGTCGGGTCGGCGGCGCACGCCGATCGTGGTCCTGTCCGCCAACACCTCGCCCCAGGACCGCGGGGCGAGCGCCGCGGCAGGCGCCGACGGCCACATCGGCAAGCCCGTGCAGGCACAAGACCTGCTGGCCGCCCTGACCGGCGCCCTGGCGGCTTAGGCCGCCGCGCAGGCCGCGTGCTTGCCCACGACCCGCTCCGTCGAGGCGGGATATTTGGCCAGGAGCGCCGCGGGCCGGATCGGGCGCGAGGCGAAATCTCCGCCGCAGTTGGGGCAGACGCCGCCCAGGCGCGTCTCGGCGCACTCGGCGCAGAAGGTGCACTCGAAGGTGCAGATGCGGGCCTCGCGGCTGTCCGGCGCCAGATCGCGGTCGCAGCATTCGCAGTTGGGTTTCAGGATCAGCATCCGGCAATCATGCGCTCGTCAAAGAACCAGCGAAATGACGGCGTTCCCGCAAATCCGGCCGGCTAGTCGCCCAGTTTGTCGCCGGGGGCCAATGGAGCCAGCCGCAACAGACGAGAATCCGCCACCGCAGCGGTGCGGTGCGGCACCACATTGGCGCGGTAGTCCGGATCACGGACCATGTCGATGAACGCCTGCGAGCCAGGATATTCGACGATGAAGGCCAGGTCCCAGGCTTCGGACCCAGGCCCGGTGACCATCACCTGCGGCGCGCCGGCCCAGACCTGGCGCCCGCCCAGCCGCGCCAGGTGCGGCGCGATCGTGCGCCCGTACTCGCGATAGGCCTCGCGGCCGGAGATGTCCTTCCCGTGGTTGGGATGGCCCGGCGGGTACTCGGCCCGCTCGCGCAGGCGGATCAGGTTCAGCATGTGGATCGGCTCGTCGCGGGGCAGGCCCTTGAACACCTCCCAGGCCTCGCGCCCCGGATCGACGTAGGTCTCGCTCATCTGGGGTGCTTCTCCTGATCTTGACGTGCGATAGGCTCGCATTGACCCGCCCGTCGGGTAGCACTACCTACGCCGCCGTTTGCCCGCCAGAAGGAACCTCTCGTCATGAGCCGCGATCTGCTGCCCGGTTGCACCGGTGTGCTGGCCCTGGCCGACGGGACCATCCTGCAAGGGTACGGGGTCGGCGCGGTCGGCTCGGCGGTGGGCGAGGTCTGCTTCAACACCGCCATGACCGGCTACCAGGAGATCCTGACGGACCCCTCCTACATGGCCCAGATCGTGGCCTTCACCTTCCCGCACATCGGAAATACCGGCACGACCGTCGAAGACCTGGAGCAGATGTCCGGCTCGGCGCAGACCGCCGCGCGCGGCGCGATCTTCCGCGACCTGCCGACCACGCCCGCCAACTGGCGCGCCAACGCGGACCTGCCCGGCTGGATGGCGCGGCGCGGCGTCGTCGGCCTGGCCGGCGTCGACACGCGTGCGCTCACCCGGCGGGTCCGCGAGCACGGCATGCCGCACGCGGTGATCGCCCATGCGCCCGACGGCAAATTCGATCTCGACGCCCTGACAGCCGAGGCCAAGGCCTGGAGCGGCCTGGAAGGCCTGGACCTGGCCAAGGACGCCTCCTGCCTGCAGCCCTTCGTCTATGACGAGGGCCTGTGGTCCTGGCCGGAGGGCTACGCCAAGCCGGATCAGCCCAAGTACGAAGTGGTGGTCGTCGACTACGGCGTGAAGCGCAACATCCTGCGGGCGCTGACCAGCGTCGGGGCGCGGGCGACCGTCGTGCCGGCTTCGACCACCGCGGAAGAGATCCTGGCCCGCAAACCCGATGGGGTCCTGCTCTCCAACGGCCCCGGCGACCCGGCCGCGACCGGCGAATACGCCGTGCCGATGATCCAGGGGCTGTTGGAGTCAGGCGTGCCGGTCTTCGGCATCTGCCTGGGCCACCAGATGCTGTCGCTGGCGGTGGGCGCCAAGACCGTGAAGATGGAGCAGGGCCACCACGGGGCGAACCACCCGGTGAAGGACCTGACCACCGGCAAGGTCGAGATCGTCTCCATGAACCACGGCTTCACCGTCGACCGCGACAGCCTGCCGGCCCCGGTCGTGGAAACCCACGTCTCCCTCTTCGACGGCACCAACGCCGGCATCGCGCTGAAGGACCGCCCGGTCTTCAGCGTCCAGCACCACCCGGAAGCCTCGCCCGGCCCCACCGACAGCCTCTACCTCTTCGAACGCTTCGCGGGCCTGATGGACGCGGCGAAGTAGCGGCCCTGCTAAAAGGCCCGCGTAGCGGGCGCCTTCCTATTGGAACCACGGAAAACACGGAAAGATCACGGAAAACGCCGGCGCCATTCCGTGATCTTTCCGTGTTTTCCGTGGTTGAAAAGACAGAGCCTCCGCTCCCGCGGAGTCTCGAAGGAAACCTCCCGCCCACGTCACGTGTTTCCTCCGGACATTTGTACGGAGACGTCAAAATGTTGAAATCGATCGTCCTGGCCGCCGCTGCAGTCGCCTTGGCGCTGCCGGCGGCGGCGCAGCCCAGGGCTTGGGGGCCGCCCACGCCGAACGAGCAGGTCGGCATGCACGTCGGCGACACCACCGCCAATGGCTCGTCCACCATCGTGACCGACCGCACGGGAACCCATCCGGACGGCTACACGGGCATGGCGACCATCAATCGGGCGTCGGGCAGCGGCGCCGTGCGCCGCCATCACCGGCGTCACACCGCGAGCGAGCCTGCGCCCGGCTAAGGCGGGGCGACGGCGAGGGCCCTAGATCTTGGCGAGTTTGCCGACGGCGGTGATCGGGCCCGAGGGCGCGTCGATCTTCGGCGAACCACCGGGCGGCTCGACGGAAACGGCCAGCGCCGAGCCGGCGGCGAGCGACGGCAGCAGCTTCTCGGACATCGGGATCACCCGGGTCTTGCCGGGCTCCAGTATGCCCAGCGGCCGCGGCTTGCCGTCGGCCGGGATCACCCACAGCTCGTGGACGTGGGCGGGATCGTTGTTCGGCGTCACCAGCGAGGTGACGATCAGCGCCTTGCGGGTCGGATCGTAGGCGGCGACGAACAGCGGCACCGGCGCGCCGGACTGGCTGACCAGGCTGGCGTCGAGCAGCGAACCGCCGGCGGCCGGCGGGCCCTGCACCACGGTCGGCGCGCGGTTGGCGAGCATCACGGCCGCCGCGAGGCTGGCGGCGGCCAGCGTCAGGGAGCCGGCGGTGGCGCCGCGCCAGAAGCGCACCATCCGCTGGACCGGCGCATTGTCGTTGGACGCCAGCGACCGCTCGATGCGCAGCCACATGTTCTGCGGCGGCGCAATCGCTGTCAGGGCCGTGGCCATGGGCGTCAAGCGCTCGCGCCACGCCTCGACCAGGGCGGCGAAGGCCGGTTCGGACGCCATGCGCGCCTCGGCCTGCCGCCGCTCCGCCGAGGTCAGCACGCCCAGGGCATGCTCGGCCGCGAAGGCTTCGGATTCGGAAAGTTCGGGAGCTTCGCTCATTGCGACAGACAACCCTTGAGCTTGGCCAGGCCCCGGCGAACCCAACTCTTTACTGTGCCTAATGGCGTGTCCATGCGGCGTGCCAAGGCCTCATAGGTTACGCCCTCGAAAAAGGCGGTGCGGATCACGTTTTCAGTTCGGCCATCGAGCTCGGACAGGCAGTCCCATAACCGCCCCTCCTCGCCGGCCGTGACCAGCAATGCCTCGGCGCTGACGCCGCCGTCGGGGATATCGAGATCCTCGACCTGGTCGGCGTAGGCCATCGGACCACGGGCCCGAATGCGGTCGATCGCCCGATTGCGGGCGATCGTTGAGACCCATGTCATGACGCTCGCGCGGGACCCATCGAAACGGTCCGCCCGACGCCAAACTGTTACATAGACCTCTTGCAAAACGTCCTCGGATTCCTCGCGATCGGACAAGATACGTAGGCAGACGGCGAAAAGCTTCGCGGAGGTCGCCTCATAAAGTTGTCGCAGGGCCGCGCGCTCGCCCGACGCAACGCGGGTCATCAGGGCGGCGAGGTCTTCGGGCGTGGTCGCGGCGGCCAAGGTGGGGGCTCAGATCTCGCTAGGCTGGCTTGCCGGCTGGCGGTCAGGAATCGAGGTTGCCCGCTCAAGGCGGCCGCGGCAAGCCTCTACGCCCAAGCTGGGGTCCGCCGACGGCGCCAAGCCGGGTCAGGCGGCGACGATGCGCGGCTTGCGGGCGGCGGCGCGTTTCACCTGGGCGGCGGCGGAGCGCTCGGCCTGGCGCTGCGCGGCGGCGTCTTCCAGCGCCGGTAGCAGTTCGGCCGCCGCGGCCTGCTGACGGGCGTCGCCGGTCTCCTGCAGACGACGCGCATTGGTCAACAGATTGATGACTTCGGCGTCGGTGAGCGTGGGGATCTTCTCGACGAGGGTCATGGAACGCGCCTTTCGCATCGGCCGCCGCTGGTGCGGCCGTTCCCATCCTATATGGCTAAGCCGCAGATTGGTTTCGAGCTTTGCCGCACTTTTTCGCGATCTTGCCTCCCTCGCGGAAATCCTACAGGCTGGCGTCCATCGAATTCGTCACGGTTCGGCCGACTTTCCCCGCTCGATAACCTCGGCGCCGGACCTGCCTCCCGATCCCTTTCGAACTGAGATCGCTGGCGTGAATGCTTGCGCCGGTCGGCCATAACCTATCAAGGGACTTGGAATTACATGGCTAGTGGCACAGTCAAATGGTTCAACGGCGCCAAGGGCTTCGGCTTCATCCAGCCGGATGAAGGCGGTCCTGACGTGTTCGTGCACATCTCCGCGGTGGAGAAGGCGGGTCTGCGCGGACTGAACGAAGGTCAGAAGATCACCTACGAACTGGAAAAGGATCCGCGCAGCGGCAAGTCCGCGGCGGGCAACCTGCAGGCCTAAAGGCCGCCTCCAGCCCATCCAGAGCCTCGCAATGGGCCGGTGCCCGCACCGGCCCATTTTGTTTGTCCACGAACCACACGAACCACACGAACGGGTTCGATCTTCAGAAGCCCGCACAGCGGGCGCCATCCACTTGGAACCACGGATTGCACAGATCGCACGGATGGCGCTGGCGCTATCCGTGGAAATCCGTGCGATCCTTGGTTGGATATGGCTGAGCCTCCGCTATCGCGGAGTCTTGGAAGCCAGCCCGTTAGTGTGGTTCGTGTGGTTCGTGGTTGAATCCTTCCTGCGCCGTGCGCGGGCTTGCGCGGGTTCGACTCCGTCTCTAAACGGGCGGCTTAACCTGCAGATTTGGCCGGGCGGCGCGTGAAAGCGTGCGAGCCCTCGCGCGCGAGACGGAATGCCCAAACGTACCGACATCTCCTCGATCCTGATCATCGGCGCGGGGCCGATCGTGATCGGTCAGGCGTGCGAGTTCGACTATTCCGGCGTCCAGGCCTGCAAGGCGCTGCGCGCCGAGGGCTATCGGATCGTGCTGGTGAACTCCAATCCGGCGACGATCATGACCGATCCGGACGTCGCCGACGCCACCTACATCGAGCCGATCACGCCGGAGATGGTCGAGAAGATCATCGCCAAGGAGCGCCCCGACGCCCTGCTGCCGACCATGGGCGGCCAGACGGCGCTGAACACCGCGCTCGCGCTCGACGCCTCCGGTGTTCTCAAGAAGTACGGCGTGGAGATGATCGGGGCCCGCGCCGAGGTCATCGACAAAGCCGAGGACCGCCAGAAATTCCGCGACGCCATGGACCACCTGGGCCTCGAAAGCCCCAAATCCAAGGCCGCCCATACCATGGAAGAGGCCCTGGAAGGCCTCGAGTTCGTGGGTCTCCCGGCGATCGTGCGGCCCTCCTTCACGCTTGCCGGCACCGGCGGGGGCATCGCCTACAACGCCAAGGAATTCCGCGAGATCGTCGAGCGCGGCCTGGACCTTTCGCCGACCACCGAGGTTCTCATCGAGGAGAGCGTGCTCGGCTGGAAGGAGTACGAGATGGAGGTCGTCCGCGACAAGGCGGACAACTGCATCATCGTCTGCTCCATCGAGAACATCGACCCGATGGGCGTGCACACCGGCGACTCGATCACCGTCGCCCCGGCGCTGACCCTGACCGACAAGGAATACCAGCGGATGCGCGCGGCTTCGATCGCCGTGCTGCGCGAGATCGGCGTCGAGACCGGCGGCTCCAACGTGCAGTTCGCGGTCAATCCGGCCGACGGGCGGATGGTGGTCATCGAGATGAACCCGCGGGTGTCGCGCTCCTCGGCGCTGGCGTCCAAGGCCACCGGCTTCCCGATCGCCAAGGTCGCCGCTCGCCTTGCCGTCGGCTACACGCTCGACGAGTTGATGAACGACATCACCGGCGCGACGCCGGCCTCGTTCGAGCCCTCCATCGACTACGTCGTCACCAAGATCCCGCGCTTCGCCTTCGAGAAGTATCCGGGGTCCGAGCCGCACCTCACCACCTCCATGAAGTCGGTGGGCGAGGTGATGGCCATCGGCCGCACCTTCGCCGAGAGCCTGCAGAAGGCCCTGCGCGGCCTCGAAACCGGCCTTTCCGGCCTCGACGAGGTGGAGATCGAGAACGCCTCCAATCCGGAGATGGGCCACGCCGCCGTGGTCCGCGCGCTCGGCCAGCCGACGCCGGACCGTCTGCGGGTGATCGCCCAGGCCTTCCGCCACGGCCTGTCGGTCGAGGACATCCATGCGGCCTGCTCCTACGAACCCTGGTTCCTGCGCCAGATCGAGACCCTGGTGGCCGAGGAGGCCAAGGTCCGCTTCGAAGGCCTGCCCACCACAGCGCAGGGCTTCCGCGCGCTGAAGGCGCAAGGCTTCTCCGACGCCCGCCTCGCGCAGCTCACAGACACCAGCGAGACCCGGGTGCGCGATGCGCGCCGCGCGCTCGGCGTGCGCCCGGTGTTCAAGCGCATCGACACCTGCGCCGGCGAGTTCCGCGCCGACACGCCCTACATGTACTCGACCTACGAGACCGGCGCGCTGGGCCAGGAAGCGGACTGCGAGAGCGACCCGTCGGACCGCCAGAAGGCCATCATCCTGGGCGGCGGACCGAACCGTATCGGCCAGGGCATCGAGTTCGACTACTGCTGCTGCCACGCGGCCTTTGCGCTCGACCAGATCGGCGTGGAGTCGATCATGGTGAACTGCAATCCCGAGACGGTCTCCACCGACTACGACACCTCCGACCGGCTCTACTTCGAGCCGCTGACCGCGGAAGACGTCCTCGAACTGATCCACGTCGAACAGAAGAACGGGACCCTGCTGGGCGTGATCGTGCAGTTCGGCGGCCAAACGCCGCTGAAGCTGGCCCAGCCGCTGGAAGACGCCGGCATCCCCATCCTGGGCACCAGCCCCGACGCCATCGACCTGGCCGAGGACCGGGAGCGGTTCCAGCAGCTGCTCCATAAGCTGAAGATCGCCCAACCGATCAACGCCATCGCGCGCAGCCGCGACGAAGCCTTCGCGGGCGCCCACAAGGTCGGCTATCCCGTGGTGATCCGGCCCTCCTACGTGCTGGGCGGACGCGCCATGGAGATCGTCCGCGATGACGAGCAGCTGGAGCGCTACATCACCAACGCGGTGAAGGTCAGCGGCGACAGCCCGGTGCTGATCGACCAGTATCTCTCCCGCGCCACTGAAGTGGACGTGGACGCCCTCTGCGACGCCGACGGCGAGGTCTATGTGGCCGGCGTCATGGAGCACATCGAGGAGGCCGGCGTGCACTCGGGCGACAGCGCCTGTTCCCTGCCCCCGTTTTCCCTGAAACCCGAAACCATCGCTGAGCTGAAGGTGCAGACCACCGCCATGGCCCGCGCCCTGGATGTCCGCGGCCTGATGAACGTGCAGTTCGCTATCGAGGAGCCGCACTCGGCCGAGCCGCGGATCTTCGTGCTGGAGGTCAATCCCCGCGCCAGCCGCACCGTGCCCTTCGTCGCCAAGACCATCGGCCGGCCGCTGGCGGCGATCGCGGCCAAGGTGATGGCCGGCAAGAAGCTGGCCGACTTCGACCTGACCGAGACTCCCTACGACCATATCGCGGTGAAGGAAGCGGTCTTCCCCTTCGCCCGCTTCCCCGGCGTCGACACGGTGCTGGGCCCGGAGATGCGCTCCACCGGCGAGGTCATGGGCCTCGACTGGGTGCGGCCGGGCGAGACTCTCGCGCCGGCCTTCGCGCGGGCCTTCGCCAAGAGCCAGCTCGGCGGCGGCACCGTCCTGCCGAAATCCGGCGCGGTCTTCGTCTCGGTGAAGGACGCCGACAAGCCCTGGGTGCTGGAGCCGGTTCGCCTGCTACAGACGCTGGGCTTCAAGATCCTCGCCACGGGCGGCACCGCGACCTACCTCGAAGCCCAGGGGGTCAAGGTGGAGCACGTCAAAAAGGTGCTGGAAGGCCGCCCGCACATCGTCGACGCCATGAAGAACGGCGAGGTCCAGCTGGTGTTCAACACCACCGAGGGCCGCCAGTCCCTGGCCGACAGCTTCGAGCTGCGCCGCACCGCCCTGATGATGAAGACGCCCTACTACACGACAGCCGCCGGCGCGCTGGCCGCCGCCCAGGCGATCATCGCCACGGTGGAAGATACCCTCGAAGTGCGCCCCCTGCAGAGCTACGCCTAGGGCCGCGTTCCACTCGGCGGCACAGCGGCACGGCGCGATAGCAGGTCTTGGTCCCCGTGATAGCTTCCCGAAAAACGTGGGAGGCGAGGATGGTTCGGGTCTGGTTGGCGGCGGTGTTCGCCCTGGCTTTGGCAGGCGCTGCGCAAGCGCAGAGTAAACTCGAGGCGGTCAATCTGCCGACCAAGCTTGTGCCCTCGCCGGCCAAGTACTCGGTGCTCCTGCCGGCCGGCTACGACCCTTCGAAGGGTCCCTATCCGCTGGTGCTGCTGCTCCACGGCGGCGGTGGCGACAACGGCTTCCTGGCGCAGATGCGGCCGGCCATCGAGGCGGCCTGGGCGGCGGGCGAGCTGCCCCCGGCGGTCATCGTGACCCCGGACGTCCATCGCTCGCTCTACATGGACTATCACGATGGCTCCCAGAAATGGGAGACCTTCATCGTCAGCGAACTGATCCCGGACATCCGCAAGCGCTACCGCGTCTCGACCGACCGGCGGCAGACGGTGGTGACGGGTATCTCCATGGGCGGGCTTGGCTCGCTGCGGCTGGGTTTCGACCATCCGGAGATTTTCGGCGGCCTGGCCTCTTTGGAGGCCGGGGTCGAACCCGCCCTGCGGTTCGAGGACGTGAAGATGCGCAACCGCTTCCAGCGCGACGACGCCTTCTTTAAATCGATCTTCGGCGATCCGGTCGACCGCGCCTTCTGGAAGAAGGCCAATCCGGCCAACATGGCCATCGACAACCGCGACAAGATCCTGGCGTCCGGCCTGCAGATCTACGTCGACGCCGACGACCTCGACATGTTCCATCTCGACGAGGGCAACGAGTTCCTCCACCGCGTGCTTTGGGATCACAACATCCCGCACGAATACCGCCTGGTCCATGGCGCCGACCACCTGGGCAAGTCGCTTCCGCCCAGGTTGCGCGACGGCTTCCGGTTCCTCACCGCCCACGTCCTGGCTCCGCCGGCGCCCGACACCAGCTTCGCGGCCGGCAAGGCCACCATCGACGCCCTGCGCCGCAAGATGGGGGTCAAGGACGACGAACCGCGCCCGCCATTCCCCTCGACGGAAATCCCGAAACGCTAAGCCAAATTCCAGCGTTCGACGAACAAGCTGAAGCATATTGTTTGACGCGGAGTCGTCATGAGCGCAGATTCCACCGCAGAAGCCTGACTGAAGCAGGCTCACGGGCGCGCTCCGGCGGCCCCAGAATAGACCGGCCGGAACGACGCCGCGTGGCGTCTGCCGCAGTCTGGCGGGGGCGAAGAACCCCCAAGCAGATTGGGAAGGACGCTCTATGCACTCTGATCAACCGGAAGTCCGGCCACATAAGAACAAGCATGTGGCCGAGCGATTCGAAGGTCTCCTCGGCAAGTTGATGGTCGCGGCCATCGTCGTGCTGGCGATCGGCATGATCTACGCCATCGCCACCGGCGGCGACTCGACGCCGAGCTGGATGCGCTGAGGCCCCGGCGCCGGCGCTGAACGCGCCGGCGTCCAACTTCCGCCCTGCCCGAAGGCCTCTGGCGGGGATTTGCGCCCTGGGCTAGGCCTCCTTCCGACAAGAGCGGAGGATGGCGATGGCAGGGCGCGTGGCGGGCAAGGTGGCGTTGGTCACCGGCGGGGCGAGCGGCATCGGGCGCGGGTGCGCCGAACGCCTCGCCGCCGAAGGCGCGACGGTGGCGGTCACCGACGTCCAGGACGCCGCCGGCGCGGAGACCGTGGCCGCCGTCACCGCCGCGGGCGGCAAGGCCTGGTATCTGCATCACGACGTCACCGACGAAGCCGCCTGGGAACGGGTGATCGCCGAGGTGAAGGCGCGCGAGGGTCGCCTGGACATCCTAGTCAACAACGCCGGCATCGCGATCAGCGCATCGGTGGTCGAGATGAGCCTCAGCGACTGGCGCCGGCAGACCGGGGTCAACCTGGACGGCGTGTTCCTGGGCGTGAAGCACGCGATCCCGCTGATGCGCGCTTCGGGCGATGGCGGCAGCATCATCAACATGTCGTCGGTGGCCGGCCTGAAGGGCTCGGCGAACCTCGCCGGCTATTGCGCCACCAAGGGCGGCGTGCGGCTGCTCACCAAGGCGGTGGCCATGGAATGCGCCAACGCCAAGGATGGCGTCCGGGTGAACTCGGTCCATCCCGGGATCATCGAGACGCCGATCTGGATGAGCATCGTGAGCTCGGCTGCGCCCGGCGCGAACGCCCCGCCGGACCTCGACGCGCTGTCGTCCATGGCCGTGCCGCTGGGCGTGAAGGGCTATCCGCAGGATATCGCCAACGGCGTCCTGTGGCTGGCCAGCGACGAGAGCCGCTACGTCACGGGCGCGGAGCTGGTGATCGACGGCGGGCTCACGGTCCGTTAGCAGAAGCGACCATGCCGGCGACCCTCAACGTGATCTTCGGGCCCTGCGGCGCGGGCAAGACGACCTACGCCCACGCCTTCGCGCGGCGCGAAAGGGCGGTGGCCTTCATCCTCGACGACTGGATGGCGCGGCTGTTCGCCGCCGATATGCCCGACCCCATCGAATACGAGTGGATGGTCGAGCGGGTCGGGCGCTGCGAGGCCCAGATCTGGTCGGTGGCCGCCGGGACCATCGCGGCGGGGACCTCGGTGATCCTGGACATCGGCCTGATGCGTAAGGCCGACCGCGCGCGGGTGCGCCAGATCGCCGAGGCCACGGAGCTGCCGCTGCAATGGCACTTCGTCGACGCCCCGGCCGAGGTGCGGCGCGCCCGGGTCGCCGGCCGCAACGTGGTGCGCGGCGAAAGCTTCGCCATCGAGGTCTCGCCGGACATGTTCGACTTCATCGAAGGCGTCTACGAGCCGCCGGAGCCAGGCGAGCTGACCGGCGCCGTGATGAGCGTCAGCGACTAAACCAGCGCCGCGTAGAACTGCCCCGGCCAGGTGGCGTCGGCGGCGCGGTGGAAGGCCGCGCGTTCGGTCAGGCGGTCGTTGTAGTCCAGCAGGATCGGCTCCTCCGGCAGCACCTTCTTGTAGAGCAGACGCGAGAGCGTGCCGCCCAGCACCACGTCGGCCCCGGAGAACCGGTCGCCCAGCAGATAGCGGCGGTCCGTCAGCACGCCGGTCAGCACCTGGACCATGTCGTCGAAGGCGCCGAAGCTGAAGTCGAAGCCCGGCAGGTCGATCTTCTTCTCGTGCAGGGTGGCGACCGGATCGACGACGGCGGTGGAGAACACCATCCACTTCAGATAGGCGCCGCGGTCGGTCTCCTCGATCTTCGGCGCCAGCGTCCCGTAGCCGTAGCGGTCGGCCAGGTAGATCGCGATGGCCGGGTTCTCGCTGACCACCACGTCGCCGTCGGTGAGGGTCGGGACCTTGCCGGCCGGATTGAGCTTCAGATAGGCCGGCTGCTTCTGCTCGCCCTTGTTGATGTCGATGGTCTTGACCTTGAAGGGCACGCCCAGCTCTTCCAGCATCCAATAGGCGGTGAAGGCGCGGCTGGCGGGCGAATGGTAGAGGGTGATCCCGCGGGGGCTCGCCATAGGTGTCATGTCTCCAGATCATCGTGGCTGAGGGCTTGCGCCTAAGCTAGGGCGCGCCCACCTCTGCCGCCAGCCTGGGAGCGTCGAAATGCCTGCCCGTGAGCGCGTCGAAGCCTTTCTCGCCCTGGTGGAACGCGCGCAGTACGTCGAGGCGCTGGAGCAATTCTACCACCCGGACGCGACCATGCAGGACAACCAGCAGCCGCCGCGGGTCGGCCTCGGCCGCCTGATCGCCGACGAGCGGGCGACCATGGCGCGGTTCGCCCACATGAAGACCGACCCGGTCACCGACCTACTGATCGACGGCGACAAGGTGATGATCCGCTGGCGGTTCACCTTCACCCCGGCCGAGGGGCCCGCCGTGGTCATGGAGGAACTGACCCTGCAGCGCTGGGACGGCGAGCGCATCGCCGAGGAGCGTTTCTTCTACGATCCGCGCCAGACGAGGCCGCCCGCAACGCCGTGATAGACAGGGGTCACGATCAGGTCGCAAAGCTTCGCCAGACTTGCGAGATCGGCTCCATGTGGGGCTCGCAGAGCGCCGCTATGGGTGAACTTGCGTTTTGCGGCGCACAATTCTATCTTCTTTCCCCTCCCGGACGCCTGCGCCCGCGGCCGGTCTCTGCGAACTTCTAACTTAGGGCGAACCCGAGTCACCGATCTCCCATGGAAAAAGTCCCGATGACCGCCGAGGGCTATCACGCCCTCGACGAAGAGTTGAAGCGTTTGAAGACGATCGAGCGGCCGGCTGTAATCGCCGCCATCGGCGAAGCGCGCGCGCACGGCGATCTTTCGGAGAACGCCGAATATCACGCCGCGAAAGACCGTCAGGGCTGGATCGAAGGCCAGATCGCCGAGATCGAGGACAAGATGGCCCGCGCCCAGGTGATCGATGTCTCGAAGCTCTCCGGAGCTCAGGTGAAGTTCGGCGCCACGGTCAGCGTGATCGACGAGGACACCGAGGAAAAGGCCCGCTACCAGATCGTCGGCGAGCACGAGGCCAACGTGAAAGACGGCAAGGTGTCGATCACCTCGCCGATCGCCCGCGCCATGATCGGCAAGGAAAGCGGGGAGACCGTCGAGGTGAACACCCCGAACGGCGTCAAGGCCTACGAGATCACCAAGGTGGAGTGGGTCTGACCCACTCGACATTCAGCGGCCGGACTGGAAAGCTTTTCCCTCCTCCTCGACGGAGGAGGGCCAGGGTGGTGGTGTGCGCGCCGAGATCGAAGTGAAGCAGCGGCCGGCGCCGACCTGGGGCCTGGCCCCCGCGTCCCGGTCACACCACCATCCCGACCTTCCTCCGTCGAGGAGGAAGGAGACGGGTGAGCGCCTAGCCTCGCTGAATGCTGACCGCCCCCAATGCCAGCTCCATGACTGAGGTCCGTCCGCCTCTGACCATCTGGGCCGTCTCCGACGGCCGCATCGGCATCGAGGCCCAGGTCCTGGGCCTGGCGGAAGCCGTGGCGCGCCGGCGGCCGGCGGAGATCACCGTCAAGCGCATCGGCTGGAAGTGGGGCCTGGGCCGGCTGCCCTGGCAGCTGATCCCGGCGTTCGCGCTCGGCGCCGACAGTCCCGTCGCGCCGCCCTGGCCGGACATCTGGATCGGCGCCGGGCGGGCCAGCCTGCCGCTCTCCAGTCGCGTGCGGCGCTGGTCGCGCGGCAAGACCTTCATCGTCCAGACCCAGGATCCGCGCGGCGCGGTGGCGCGCTTCGACCTGGTGGTGCCGCCCGCCCACGACGGCCTGACCGGCGACAATGTCCTGCCGATCGTCGGCGCGCCCAACCGGATGAACGCCGACGGCTTCAGCCGCGACCTCGCCCGCTTCGGCCCGCGCATCGCGCGCCTGCCGCATCCGCGGGTGGCGATGATCGTCGGCGGCAAGTCCAAGGTCCACGACCTGCCCCCCGACCGCGCCCGCGCCATGGCCGCCGAGGTCGCCCGGGCGGTGCGCGCGGCGGGCGGCTCGCTGCTGTTGAGCTTCACGCGGCGCACGCCCGACGCAGCGCAGGCGATCCTCACCGAAGGCCTGAAGGACCTGCCCGGCTGGATCTGGGATGGCGAGGGCGACAATCCCTATTTCGCCTTCCTGGCCGCCGCCGACCAGATCCTGGTGACCGGGGACTCCACGAACCTGGCCACCGACGCGGCGACCACCGGCAAGCCCGTCCAGGTGCTGGCGATGGCGGGCGGAGGCCGGAAATTCGAGCGGTTCCACGAGGACCTGCGGCGGCGCGGGGTCAGCCGCCCGTTCGAAGGCCGGTTCGATGACTGGCGTTATCCGCCGCTCGACGAGACAAACCGCGCCGCCGACGAGCTTTTGCGCCGTTTCGACGCACGAAAGACCGCCTGAGACCGCCGCGGCCGAGCTTGCTTCATGGTAAACGAGGCCGCAATTTAGCAAGACTTTCGCAACACCCTCGCGGCATGGTGGTGCAACTTTTTTAGAGTCGGGGAATCCACGTGGCCAACTTCTTCTTCGATCAGATGACGCAAGCGAACGCCGATGCGTTCGTGGCTGGGACGGACACGATCATCTTCCGCACCGGCTCCGCCTCGCAGGCGACCGTGCTGTTCAACCCGCTATCGTTCAACGGCCCGCCCACCGTGACCCTGACGCTCGGCAACAACAGCGTGACCTTCGGCAACGACGGCGCGGCGATCCGCAACCTGGGATCAACCCACCTGCTCTTCCCCGACAGCTCGAAGCTCTACGTGGGCACCACGGGCCCCGACAACGTCACCGGCACGGCCAACTCCGACGGCCTGTTCGGCGGCGACGGCGCCGACACCCTGATCGGCGGTGCCGGCGGCAATGACGTGCTGCAGGGCAACCAGGGCGACGATTCGCTGGTCGGCAGCACCGGCGGCCTCGGGCTGAACACCATCTTCGGCGGCCAGGGCGACGACAGCATCGTGCTGACCGGCTCCGGCCACTCCGCCACCGGCACCAACTTCGCCCAGGGCAACCTCGGCAATGACACCATCGTCGGCAGCGCCAACGCCGACACCATCCTGGGCGGCAAGGGCGACGACAGCATCACCAGCGGCGGCAATGCGACATCGTCGGACTTCCTGGACGGCAACCTCGGCAACGACACGATCGACGCCTCCGCCAGCTCCTTCGGCGGCAATGTCCTGGCGGGCGAGGACGGCGACGACAAGCTGATCGGCGGCAGCGGCGGCGACTCGCTGAACGGCGGCACGGGCAATGACACGATCATTGCCGGCTCGGGCAACGACACCATCGTCGGCGGCGACGGCGCCGATCAGGTGACTGGCGGTGGCGGCAAGGATTCCGTCGACCTGGGCGCCGGCAACAACACCTATACGACGACCGGCGGCCAGGACACGATTACCGCCGTCGACGGCAACAACAGCATCGCGCTGAACGCCGCCGCCAAGGATCTGGTCACCCTGGGCGCGGGGGCCAACACGGTCACCGGCGCGGGCGGCGGCGACGTCATCAATGTCGGGGCAGGCGGCAACACGATCACAGACACGGGCGCCCTGGCCGACACCATCACCTCCGGCGCCGGCGCCGACCAGATCACCGCCGGCGCGGGCGACGACAACATCTCGGCCGGCGACGGCGCCAACACGATCATCGGCGGCGGCGGCATTGACACCATCACGGCCGGCGCGGGCGCCAACACCGTGACCGCCTCTGGCCAGATCACCCTCGGGGACGGCGGCGACACCGTCACCGCAGCGGCGGGGACGAGCACGATCACCACCGGCGCCGGCGCCGACCAGATCACCGCCGGCGGTCATGACACGATCAACGCCGGCGCGGGCGCCAACGTCATCACGGAAAACGGCGGCCATGACAACATCACGACGGGGGCCGGCAACGACACGCTGACCCTTAACGGCAATGGCGTGAACACCATCAACCTCGGCGAAGGCAGCAACACGGCGATAGAAAACACCGCGAACGCCGGCGGCGACACCATCACCGGCGGCAGCGGCGGCAACCAGATCGACCTCCATAACGACACCGGCAACAATGTCGTCACCACCGGCACGGGTTCCGACACCATCATCGGCGGAACCGGCACCGACGTGATCAACGGCGGCGGCGGCGCCGACAGCATCCACTTCGCCGGGCAGGGCGCTATCCAGGGCGGCGACGGCGACGACACCATCACCGGCGGCAACACCGGTTCGCTGATCGACGGCGGAACCGGCAACGACCAGATCACCATGGGGACCGGCGCCGACACCATCACCGGCGGCTCTGGTAATGACACCATCACCGCCGGCGGCGGCCTGGGCGTCAACGGCCATGACGTCATCTCCGGCGGCGGCGGAAACGACCAATTCGACTTCGTGGCCGGAACTTCGCTGGCCAACGTCAACAACGCCGAGGTCATCACCGACTGGACATCCGCGGACCATCTGCAGATTGGGGCCTTGGGCCCTGGTGCGGGTGTCTTCTTCGGGAGCGATACGGTCGTGGCGGCCAACTTCATTGCGGCGGTCACCCAGGCTGAGACCGACCTTCAGGCCCACGCCGGGGACAAATATATCGCCATCCAAGTCGGCTCCGACGTGGTCGTCTTCGCGAACACAAGCGGCGACACCCACATCACGAACGCAGATGACGCGATCATCCTCACCGGCAAATCACTCACCGACGTTACGGCCGCAAACTTCATATGACGGCCACGATCTCCTAGTTCTTGCGGGGGCCGCTCTTCGGGGCGGCCCTTTGCGTTTGCGCCTAGGGTGTCGGCGGTCGATTCGTGTGGGAGATGTCGGTCATGAGCGGCCCCAGCATCCTGATTGTCACGGACGCCGGTCCATCCGTGGGCGGCGGCCATGTGATGCGCTCGCTGACCCTGGCCGGCGCGCTGAGCGGCCAGGGCGCGGCCTGCCGGTTCGTCGCCCCGCCGGCGGTCGAGGCGATCCTGGCGGCCTTCGCGCCGGAAACCGAGCGTCTGGCGGCGGCCTCGACCTCGCCCGGCGACCTGGCCGATGCGGTCCGCGCGACACGGTTCGACGCGATCGTCTTCGACCACTACGGGCTTTCGCAGGGCGACCATGCGGGCATGGCCCAGCGCCGCCCGACGCTGGTGATCGACGATCTGGCCGACCGGCCGCTGGCCGCGGACCTCCTGCTGGACTCCGGCCCGGCGCGTCGGGCGGAGGACTATGACGGCCTGACGCCGGAGGGCGTGCGCCTGCTGCTGGGGCCGCAATATGCGCCGGTGCGGCCGGAGTTCGCGGCGCTACGCGAGACCGCGCTGGCCTGGCGTGGCGAGCCGGTGGGCCGGGTGCTGGTCTCGCTGGGGCTGACCGACGTGGATGGCGTCACCGGCCGCCTGGTCGAGCGCCTGCGGCCCAAGGTCAGCGACGTCGGCATCGACATCGTCCTGGGCGCCGAGGCCCCGAGCCTGCCCAGCCTGCAGAAGATCGCCCGCCGCGACACGCGCATCGTGCTGCACATCGACAGCCCGCACATGGCCCGCCTGACCGCCGAGGCGGACATCGCCATCGGCGCGGCGGGGTCCTCCACCTGGGAGCGCTGCACGCTCGGCCTGCCGACCTTGATGGTGGTGCTGGCGGAGAACCAGCGCGCCGCGGCCCGGACCCTGGCCGAGCGCGGCGCCGCGCTGACCCTCGACATCGCCGATCCGGCCTTCGACGCGAGCTTCGACCGGGCGCTGATGCGGCTGACCACCGACGCCGCCCTGCGCCGCCAGCTGGCCGAGGCCAGCGCCGACCTCTGCGACGGCCTGGGCGCGCCGCGCGTGGCCGAGACCTTCCTGAAGCTCATCGCCGCCAAGGGCGGCTAGGGCTTGTCGACATTCAGGCTTGGGGCTCGAAGCGTCCTCCTCCCCTTGTGGGAGGAGGTGGCCCGCGGAGCGGGTCGGAGGTGGGGTCTCTCAATTCTCTCGGCGCTGTCCGAAGCTCGGTCTCGCACGGCGAGCGGAGTGCGACCCCACCGTCGGCCCTCCGGCCGCCACCTCCTCCCACAAGGGGAGGAGGACCGCCAAACCATGGCCTCGCCTCAAAATGAATATCGATTCAGCCTAACCCAGCATGTCCCAGGCCAGCGGCTCGCCGCGGGCGAGGTCACGGGCGGCGGGGCGGCCCAGCACCTCGTCGAGGTGGACGGGCGGCAGGCCGTTGCCGGGGCGTACGGAGCGGATGTTGGCCCGCGTCAGCGGCTCCCCGGCCTTCACGTCGGCGGTGACGTAGAGCGAGCGGCGGAACTGGCGGTTGGCCCGCTCCGAGCCCAGCACGTCGTAGTGGGCGCGGCCGAGCGCGGTCCAGGCGTCCTTGCAGTCGCGCACCAGGGACGTGAACTCCGCCGGCTCCAGGCTGAAGGCCGCGTCGGGCCCGCCGTCGGACCGCGCCAGGGTGAAGTGCTTTTCGATGACGCTGGCGCCCATGGCGATCGCCGCCACCGAGGCCGCCGAGCCGTGGGTATGGTCCGAGAGGCCGATGGGGCAGTCGAACCGCGTCGCCATGTCGGCCACCGTGCGGACATTGGCGTCGGCCAGGTCGGCTGGATAGCTGGAGACGCAGTGCAGTAGCACCACGCCCGCCGCGCCGCCGTCGATCGCCGCCGTCCGCGCCGCCTCGATCTCGGCGAGGTTGGCCATGCCGGTGGAGATGATCAGCGGCTTGCCCCTGGCCGCGGCGTAGCGGATCAGCGGCAGGTCCACGGCCTCGAAGGAGGCGATCTTGTAGGCCGGCGCGCCCAGCCCCTCGAGCAGGTCGACGGCGGTCTCGTCGAAGGGGCTGGAGAACAGGGTGACGCCGCGTTCCGCCGCACGGGCGAACAGCGCCGCGTGCCACTCGTAGGGCGTCTGGGCCTCGCGGTAGAGCTCGTGCAGGCTGCGCCCGTCCCACAGCCCGCCGGTGATCCGGAACTCCGGGCGGTCGACGTCGAGGGTGATGGTGTCGGCCGTGTAGGTCTGGATCTTGATCGCGTCGCAGCCGGTGGCGGCCGCCGCGTCTATCATGGTCAGCGCGCGCTCCAGGCTGCCGTTGTGGTTCCCCGACAGCTCACAGATGACGTAGGGCGAATGGGCCGGCCCGATCTTGCGGCCGGCGATCTCGATTTCGGGCGAGGCGCTCATCGCCAGACAGTCTAGGCCGATGCGCTGAAGGCGTCGTTAACCCTGCGCTGGGGGCGCCCGCCGCGCCGCGCCCAAAATTCGTCATTCCCGGCCTTGTAAGCCTGCCCCGGGTGGGTCGCGAAGCGACGCGACTGGGGAAACCCACAAACTCAAAGGCCATAGCTTGGCGATCCTCCTCCCCTTGTGGGAGGAGGTGGCGGCCGAAGGCCGGCGGAGGTGGGGTCACACTCCGTTCGCCGCGCGAGACTGAGCTTCCGGCCGCGCAGAGAGTCCGAGAAACCCCACCTCCGACCTGCTCCGCAGGCCACCTCCTCCCACAAGGGGAGGAGGGCGCGCGCAGAATCTCACGCGGCAAATGTCGCTTAAAATTTGACTTCGGCCTGTTCCGATGTTCTCTTTTTGTTCGTGCCGCGTCAACCGGAAAAACAGGCCCGCGCCGAGGCCATGCTGGGCGAGCTCGCCGAGCTCGCCTTGATGGTGGCCAAGGAACTCGCCGTGCGGCTGCGCGAAAGCGAGGACGTCGAGCAGACCGTGGCCCTGGCCGACGCCTTCCAGAAGACCTCGCGGGTGGTGCGCCTGACGCTCGCGCTGGACTTCAAGCTGGAACGCGACGCCGCGCGCCAGGCGCAGGAATTGGCCCGCGAAGCCGAGGCCGCGAGTTCTGCGCCGCCGCCGCCCGTCCAGCCAGCGCGCGCGGCTCCCAACCCGATCGAGCAACGCAAGAGCCGCGTCCGCAACCTCCTGAACCGCCTGCTCTGGACCGAATCCGAGGGCGAGGAAGAAGACTACGAGGTGCTGTGCGACGACCTCACCGCCCGCCTCGACGAAGCCGCACGCAGCCCCGACTTCGAGACCCTGCCGATCGAAGTCCTGGCCCGCCGCATGATCGCCGATATGAACCTCTCCGGCGACCTGACCCTAAGCCTCTGCGAGACGCCCGGTGAGGGCGGCGACGAGTCGTCCCAGCCGCAGCTGGCCGACACCGGCTAAGCGAACACAAGACAAGAGAACCACGGAAAACACGGAAAGAGCACGGAAGGGGGCCGACCTCAGGCATCCGAGCCAGGCTGAATCGCGCGCCTTGCGCGCAATCAATCATCCGTCGGCTTTGCCCGATCAGAGCTCCTTCCGTGCTCTTTCCGTGTTTTCCGTGGTTCAAAAGACTGAGCCTCCGCCGCCGCGGAGCCTCGGGGATTGCCGCCAGCCCTGCGGCAAGGTTCGAACAGTTGAGCCTGTAGCTAGAGCTTCGACGGCGGCGGCATCTCGACCGTGCGCGGTTGCGTTCCGGCCACCAGCCCCAGCGCGATGCCCGTCCCAAGGCCCACCATGGCCACCGCGGAAAACAGCCGCAGCCCCAGGCCCAGAGCCACGCCCGCGCCAAGGGCTGCGCCGACCAGGCCGACGACACCGGCGGTCTTCAATTCGTCTTGCATGTGGCGCTCCAGAATCGCACCTACATAAGGGCCATGTCTGAAGATCGTTCCGAACCCCGTTCCGTCCGCTGCCTCATCGTGGGCTCCGGCCCGGCCGGCTATACCGCCGCCGTCTATGCCGCGCGCGCGCTGCTCAACCCCGTGCTGATCCAGGGGATCCAGCCCGGCGGGCAGCTGACCATCACCACCGACGTGGAGAACTATCCGGGCTTCGCCGACGTGATCCAGGGCCCGTGGCTGATGGACCAGATGCAGGCCCAGGCCGAGCATGTGGGCACGGAGATCGTCAACGACATCGTGCTGAGCGCGGACCTCTCGAAGCGGCCCTTCCGCCTGACCACCGACAGCGGCCAGGTCTGGCTGGCCGAGACCCTGATCATCGCCACCGGCGCCCAGGCCAAGTGGCTCGGCCTGCCCTCGGAGCAGACCTTCCAGGGCTTCGGCGTCTCGGCCTGCGCCACCTGCGACGGCTTCTTCTATCGCGGCAAGGAGGTGGTGGTCGTGGGCGGCGGTAACACCGCCGTCGAGGAGGCTCTCTTCCTCACCAACTTCGCCTCAAAGGTCACGGTCGTGCACCGCAAGGACGAATTCCGCGCCGAGAAGATCCTGCAGGAGCGGCTGTTCCATCACGCCAAGATCGAGGTGGTCTGGGACAGCGTGATCGACGAGGTGACCGGCGTCACCGACCCTGTCGGCGTCACCGGCGTCAGGCTGAAGAACCTCAAGACCGGAGAGACGACGGACTTGGCCTGCGACGGCGTCTTCGTGGCCATCGGCCACGCCCCGGCCTCGGAGCTGTTCAAGGGCCAGCTGGAGATGGACGCCGCGGGCTATCTGAAGGTGAAGGCGGGCTCGGCCTCGACCGCGATCGAGGGCGTCTACGCCGCCGGCGACGTCACCGACGACATCTACCGCCAGGCGGTCACCGCGGCCGGCATGGGCTGCATGGCCGCGCTGGAGGCCGTGCGCTTCCTGGCCGAGGAAGACCACCGCAAGGCGCACCATCCGATCAGCCACCACGAGGCGGAGAAGATCGGCGTCTGGTGACCCGGGTCCGCTACGCCACGCCTGCGGATCACGCCGCCATCGCCGAGGTTGTCGCCGGCGCTTTCGGACGCGCTGACGAGGCCGAGCTGGTGGCGCGGCTGCGCGCGGACGGCGACACCTTGTTCGAGCTGGTGGCCGAGGACGACGGCGCGGTTCAGGGCCACATCGCCTTCAGCCGCATGTGGGCCGATCGCACGGGACTCTATGGCGCGCTCGCGCCGCTCGCCGTTCGCCCCGACCGGCAGGGCAAGGGCCTGGGCTCAGGCCTGGTCCGCGCCGGCCTCGACAGCGCCAGGGAGTTTGGCTGCCACGGCCTCCTAGTGCTGGGCGATCCCGCCTACTACAGCCGCTTCGGCTTTTCGGCAGACGCCGCGGCGGATGTGGCCGCGCCCTTCCGGGGAATGCCCGCGTTTCAGGCGCTGGCCCTGGAGGACGGCGCCTTCTCGGTGCGGTTGACCGTCGCCTACCCCAGCGCGTTCGGCGTCGGCTAGTTTTCGTCGCCCGGCGTCTTGACGCCGGTCGCCACAGGCTTGGCCGGCGCGGCGGCCGAGGCGTCCTGGCCCTTTTCCATCGCCGCCAAGCTGTCGTTGATCCGCTTGACCTCGTCCGGCGTCGGCTGACGGTGGGCGGGATAGAGTACGCCCATGACCCGGGTGCGCTCGCCGGACGGCGTGGTCGGGTCGGCGACCGTGTAGGTGCGCACCTCACCGGCGACCGCGAGAGTGATCTGGCGCTCGGCGGGACCCTGCGCCTGGGCCGCCAGATAGCCCTGGGTGCGCGGATCGAGGCTGGCCAGAAGTTGCGGCGACAGCTCGGACTCGCGCCCCTCATAGCGGTTGTTGAACGCCGGCGGTTCGCCCCAGGGACCGGTCCAGCGGTAGAAGATGTGCTGGCCCACCTGGGTCATCTTCACCAGCGTCGGCGCCCAGTAAGGCACGACGTAGGCGGCGTGATAGTGGGTGGCCGAACCCACGTCCTTGTCGACGAAGCCGGCCAGGGCCTTCCTGGCCACCTCCTGCGCCTGCTTCCACAAGGCCGGCTGCGGCGCCCAGCGCAGGGCGCCGTCACAGGTGAAGGTGAACTGGCAGCCGGTCGGCCGGGCCGAGCCCTGATAGACGACGCCGCAGACCGAGTGCGGATAGGCCGGGTGGCGCACGCGGTTCAGCACCACCTGGGCCACCGCCTGTTGGCCCCGGATCGGCTCGCGGGCGGCCTCGAAGTAGATCGCCTGGGTCATGCAGTGCAGCGCACGCGCGCTGTCGTCAGCGCCGGCGTTCAGCACGAAGGGCCGCATCGGGCGGATCGGCAGCCCGGCGAAGGGGCGAAGGTTGTTGATCGCCACCGCGCCCTCGCCTTCCTGGGTCGAGAACCCCAGGTCGGGCACGGCCCGAAGGTCGAGGTTGCTCCAGCCGAGCGGCCGGCCCCAGAGGTCGGCGCGGCGCAGCGCCGGATCGTGACGGCGCGCGATGTCGCGGACGCCGGGATCGAGGTTCGCCGTGGCCGCGATGAACGCCGGGTCGGACAGGCCCTGGGCGGCCAGCGCATGGGCGTCCGGCGCGCGGACCCCCGACGAGGCGTGCTCGGCCGCCGGCTGGCAGGCGCAGAGCGCCAAACCGGCCAAGGCCGCCGCCAGGCCGGCGCGGCGCCATCTGTCGAGAGCCTTGAAGATCTTGTCTCTTCCCTGTCTCAGCCCTTCGAACCTGAACCCAGCAATTCGTCCCGGGTTAGGCCGCAACTCGGCCACAACATGAACAAGCGGCGCCAGAACGGGACGGTTCCCGTGGCGGCCGAGTGTCATATCCCCGGTTGCGCCCCGCCGCCAGGGCTCCCATTCTGGCTCCGCAGGCGCCGCTTGCAGATCGCGTGCCGGAGAGGCCCCCGAATGACGCCGTCCGAGTGGCCGCTGCGTTTTGTTCCCCGGCGCTCCCCGCCGCTTTGGCAAGCGACCCTGATCACCCTGGCGGCGTTCGCCGGCGCCATCGTCATCCGCGGCCTGTTGCTAGGCTTCGCCAACGCCACCGGCATCTCGGCGACCTATTTCCCGGCCTTCATCCTGGCGACCCTCTACGCGGGGCCTCGCTGGGGCTGGGCCTCCCTCGGCTTCATCATGGTGATGGGCTATTTCCAGACGACCGCCGTCGTCTCGACCCTGTCGCGGGACGCGGTGATCCTGCAGTTCGGCCTGTCGGGCGTCGCCACGGTGCTGGTGGCCCAGGGGCTGCGCGAGGCCCTGCTGCGGCTGGACGAATCCAAGGCCGCCGAGGCCAAGGTGCAGGCCGACCTGATCGCCACGGAGGCCCGTTTCCGAACCCTGGCCGACAGCGCGCCGGTCCTGATGTGGGTGTCCAGCCTCGCCGGAACGCGAGAGTTCGTGAACCGCGCCTACCTGGACTTCCTGGGCCTGGGCTACGACGAGGCGATGCGGTTCGACTGGCGCGCCCTGATCCACCCCGACGACCTCGATCGCATCGCGGCCGAAGAGGCGAAGAGCATCGCCGGCGGCGGCGACTTCATCTGGGAGGCCCGCTACCGCCGCAGCAACGGCGAGTACCCCTGGATCCGCTCGATCTCACAGCGCCGCTTCGCACCGGACGGCGAGCACACCGGCTACATCGGCGTCGGCTATGACATTTCCGACGCCAAGCGCGCCCAGGCCGACCTTAGCCGAATCAACGACCTGCTGGCCGAGCGGGTGCAGGCCGCGCTCAGCGAGCGCGACGAGGCGGAGGCGGCGCTGCGCCGCGCCCAGAAGCTCGAGGCGGTGGGCCAGCTCACCGGCGGCGTGGCGCACGACTTCAACAACCTGCTCACCGTCATCATCGGCGCGCTCGACCTGATCCAGCGCCACCCCGGCGACGCCGCCCGGCGCGAACGGATGATCGAGGCGGCCCAGGGCGCGGCCAAACGCGGCGAGCGGCTGACCCAGCAGCTGCTGGCCTTCTCCCGGCGCCAGGCGCTGAAGCCCGAGCTGGTTTCCATCGACGAACTGCTGATCGAGAGCGAGCCTCTGCTGCGCCGCGCGGTCGGCGAAGCCGTCACGCTCACCGTGGAGGCCGGCGCGCCGGGCGGCGTCTGCAACATCGACCCCAGCCAGTTCGAAGCGGCGGTGATGAACCTGGTGGTCAATGCGCGGGACGCGACACCGCCCGGCGGCGGCATCCGCGTCGAGACCCACCCTTGCGTCCTGGCGGCCGGGGAAGCGGAGGACGCGCCGGCCGGCGACTATCTCTGCGTCTCGGTGCACGACACCGGCGCGGGCATGAACGCCGACACCGCCGGCCGGGTGTTCGAGCCCTTCTTCACCACCAAGGAACCTGGCCGCGGCACGGGGCTGGGCCTCAGCCAGGTCTACGGCTTCGCGCGCCAGAGCGGCGGCGCGGCGATCGTCGAAAGCGCGCCCGGCAAGGGCGCAACCCTGCGGATTTATCTGCCCCGGGTTGAGGACGCCGTAGCCCGAACGATCGCCACGCCAGAGACCCCGACCGCCGCGCGCGGCCCCGCGCGCCGCGTGCTGCTGGTCGAGGACGACGCCAGCGTCGGCGAGATGGTCGAGGCCATGCTCTCGGACCTGGGCCATGAGGTGCTGCGCGCCGACGCCGCCGCGCCGGCCATCGAGATCCTGGGGCGCAAGGACCGCATCGACCTGATGCTCACCGACCTGATCATGCCCGGCGGCATGAACGGGGTCGAACTGGCCCACGCCGCCGTCGCGCTGCGTCCTGGCCTGCCGGTGATCCTGACCTCCGGCTACACCGGGGAGACCCTGGGCGCGGCGGCCGAGGCGCCCTGGCCCCTGCTCGCCAAACCCTACCCCGCCGAGGCCCTGGCGGCGGTGATCGACGCGGTGATGCGGAAGGCTCCCGCAACCGTGTAGCAATCCGTGACTTGCGAAATCGCGGGAGCGGTCTATATCTCGTTCACCGGTTTTGCTCGAACTGAGCATAACTAGCGCCAGCGATCGTCTCGTCTGGCGTCTTTTTAGTCCGATGAAATGCTCAAATTGAGCATAAGGAGGCTTGCATGGCCGCCGACGGGTTCCAGTTCGCATTCACCCCCGAGGTCGAGATCGAGACCGCGCCGATCTGGCAGAAGGTCCGCCGCCACGTCACGCCGATGGAATGGCGCGCCCAGGCGCCGCTGATCGCCGCCATCAACCGCCTGAAGGCCGAGAAGGACGCGGTGATCCTGGCGCACAATTATATGACGCCTGAGATATTCCACGGGGTCGGCGACTACGTCGGCGACAGCCTGGGCCTGGCCAAGGAAGCCGCCAAGTCCAAGGCCAAGGTGATCGTGCAGGCCGGCGTGCACTTCATGGCCGAGACCTCGAAAATCCTCAGCCCCGAAAAGACCGTCCTGATCCCGGACCTGCGCGCCGGCTGCAGCCTCGCCGCCTCGATCACCGGCGCCGACGTGCGCCTGATCAAGCAGCGCTATCCCGGCGTGCCGGTGGTGACCTACGTGAACACCACCGCGGAGGTGAAGGCCGAGACCGACATCTGCTGCACCTCCGCCAACGCGGTGCAGGTGGTCGAGGAAGCCGCGCGGCTGTTCGGAACCGACCGCGTCATCCTGATCCCCGATGAGTTCCTGGCCCGCAATGTAGCGCGCCAGACGGATATCAGGATCATCGCCTGGCAGGGCCGCTGCGAGGTGCACGAGCGCTTCACCGCCGAAGATATCCTCGAGATCAAAGCGGCCTATCCCGACGCCGAGGTGCTGGCCCACCCCGAGTGTCCGGCCGAGGTGATCGCGGTCTCCGATTTCGCCGGCTCCACGGCGGCGATGAACGACTATGTCCTGACGCGGAAGCCGAAGCGCGTGGTGCTGATCACCGAATGCTCGATGGCCGACAACGTCGCCGCCGACGCCCCGGACACCGAGTTCGTGCGGCCCTGCAACCTCTGCCCGCACATGAAGCGGATCACGCTGGAGAACATCTACGAGTCCCTGCTCCACGGCCTCCACGAGGTGACCGTGGACCCCATCATCGCCGAGCGGGCGCGGCTGGCCGTGCAGCGGATGGTCGACCTGCCGCCGCCGGCTGTCCCCGCCCGCTACGACCTGGTCAAGGCGCGCTACCACGTCGACGTCGAGCTGATCTGATGAGCCGCCTTGTCCATGACGGGGTGCTGATCGTCGGCGCCGGCCTGGCCGGGCTTTCCGCGGCCCTGGCCGCCAATCCGCGCAAGGCGCTGGTGCTGACCGACGCGCCGCTGAGCAAGGGGTGCTCGTCGGCCTGGGCCCAGGGCGGAATGGCGGCGGCGCTCTCCGACGGCGACACGACCGAGCGGCACGCCGAAGACACCATCGCAGCCGGCGCAGGCCTGGTGGACGCGGCCATGGCGCGCCTGCTCACCGCGGAAGGCCCCGCCGCCGTCCGCGCTCTGGCGGCCCTCGGCGCGCCCTTCGACCGCGCGGCGGACGGCGGGTTCGCCCAGAGCCTGGAGGCGGCGCATTCGCGCCCTCGCGTCGCCCGGGTGAAGGGCGACCAGGCGGGCGCTGAGATCATGCGTGCAGTGATCGTTGCGGCGCTGGCGGCGCCACACATCGAGGTGCGCGCCGGCCATCGCCTTCGCGGCCTGCTGCAGGACGCCGCCGGCGGCGTGCGCGGCGTGATCTGCGAGCACAACGGCGTCCTGGTCGAGATCGCGGCATCCGCGACGATCCTGGCCACCGGCGGCGTCGGCGGCCTCTATGCCGTGACCACCACGCCCGCCGAGCTCAAGGGCGAGGGCCTCGGCCTCGCGGCCCTGGCTGGCGCGGTGATCGCCGACCCGGAGTTCGTGCAGTTCCACCCCACCGCCATCGACATCGGCCGCGATCCGGCCCCGCTGGCGACCGAGGCCCTGCGCGGCGAAGGCGCGGTGCTGATCAACGCCGACGGGGCGCAGTTCATGGCCGCCTATCACCCCGACGCCGAGCTCGCGCCGCGCGACGTGGTGGCCCGCGCCATCCACGCCGAGCGCGAAGCCGGACGCGGCGCCTTCCTCGACGCCCGCGAAGCCGTCGGCACACACTTCCCCGAAGCGTTCCCGGCGGTGTTCGCCGCCTGTATGGCCGGCGGTGTCGATCCGCGGATGGAGCCGATCCCCGTCGCGCCTGCCTGCCACTACCACATGGGCGGGATCGCCACCGATGCGGACGGAGCGACCTCGTTGCCTGGCCTCTACGCGGCCGGCGAGTGCGCCTCGACCGGGGTGCATGGGGCCAATCGCCTGGCCTCCAACTCGCTGCTGGAGGCCGCTGTCTTCGGCGCGCGGGCCGGCCGCGCGGCGGCCGCGGCGCCTGAGCCAAACCCGACGCGATTGGTTCGGCTGGTTGCTCCGTCGTTGCCCCATGACGCCGTTCAGCGGCTGCGCCAAGCCATGAGCCGCGACGCTGGCGTCATCCGATCGGCTGACGGCCTGCTGCGGCTGCTGGACGAAATCGAGGGCCTCGTCGCTCAGTACGGACGCACCGCCGAGTTGGCGGCCGCCCGACTCGTGGCCGCCTCAGCACTGGCGCGCGCCGAAAGCCGTGGGGGCCATTTCCGCACCGACGCGCCGGCGACCGATGCCGAGCCGCGGCGGACTTTCGTCCGCCTCCCCGACATCCTGCCCCGCGCCTGGAAGTACGCCGCCGAATGATCGAGCCCCTGCCGGACTTGCTGATCGCGCCTGTCGTCCAGGCTGCGCTGGCGGAGGACCTGGGACGGGCGGGCGACGTCACCTCCCAGGCCTGTGTGCCGGCCGAGGCGCGGCTGCGATGCGTGTTCGCCAGCCGCCAGAGCGGCGTGGTGGCGGGTCTGGCCTGCGCGCGGCTCGCCATCGCCGCGCTCGATCCCAGCGCCGACTTCAAGGCGGTCGTCGAGGACGGCGCGCGGGTCGGCCCCGGCGACAAGTTGGCCTGGGTGGACGCCAATGCGCGAGCCCTGCTGAGCGCCGAACGCGTCGGCCTGAACCTGCTGGGCCGCCTATCCGGCGTCGCCAGCCTCACCCGCGCCTACGTCGACCTGGTCGAAGGGACCGGCGCTATCATCGTGGATACGCGGAAGACGACGCCGGGATTGCGGGCGCTTGAGAAATACGCCGTGCGCTGCGGCGGCGGGGTGAACCACCGCTTCGGGCTGGATGACGCGATCCTGATCAAGGACAACCACATCGCGGCCTGCGGCTCAGTCGGCGAGGCCGTGCGCCGCGCCAAGGCCGCTGTCGGCCACCTGATGAAGGTCGAGGTGGAGATCGACGGACTGGGCCAGCTCGAGGACGCCCTGAAGTATGGCCCCGACGTCGTGATGCTCGACAATTTCGCGCTCTCCGACCTGGCGGAGGCCGTTCGCCGCACCGCCGGCCGCGCGGTGCTGGAGGCGTCCGGCGGCGTGAATCTCGAGACGGTGCGCGCCATCGCCGAAACCGGCGTGGACGTGATCAGCGTCGGCGCCCTCACCCACTCGGCCGTCGTCCTCGATATCGGCCTGGACGCTGCTTGACGTAGGGACGTGGTTGTCGAGCGCCGAACGTCGCTCCACGGCGACGGGCGTCAGGCCGCCACAGCGGTTGCGGCCCGCGGCTCCGGCTCGGCCAGGACGGTGTTGACGGCGTCGATCAGAGCCTCGGCGTTGACCGGCTTGGTCAGGTGCATCTGAGCTCCCGCGGCGCGGCCGGCCTGAACGTGATCGGCTTGGCCGCTGGCGGAGACGATGATCACCGGAACCGCCGGCCGGCCCGCCGCCCGTTCCTGACGCCGGATCTCGCGGGTGGCGGTAAGGCCGTCCATCACCGGCATCTGGATGTCCATCAGGATCACCGCGAAGTCCTGTAGCGCGCAGGCGTTCACCGCCTGCTGGCCGTTCTCGACGGAGACCCATTCGGCCCCAACCTGATCGAGGATCAGCTCGAGCACCTTGCGGTTGGTGGGATGGTCGTCGACCACCAGGATGCGCGGCGGCGCGTCGTCTATCGGCGCGGCCTGCGCGGGCAGGGTGTCGATCTTGACGCCGACGGTCGGGAGTTCGATATCAAAGCTGAACACAGATCCCCCGCCGGGCGCCGAGTGGCAATCCAACTCGCCACCCAGGTCAGCCGCCAGCTGGCGGGCCAGGGCCAGACCGAGGCCAGCCCCGCCATGCCGCCGTGTGGCGCTGTCGTCGGACTGGGAGAAGGTCTCGAACAGCTCGGTCTTGCGCGTCTCGTCAAAGCCGACGCCGGTGTCGGCGACCTGGAAGCGGTAGCGTCCGGCGTCGAGGAGCTCGAGCTCGACGCCGATCCGGCCGCTCTCAGTGAATTTGATGGCGTTGGAGAGCAGGCAATCGAGAAGCTGCTCCAACCGCGCGCTGTCGCCGGTCACATCGACCTCTGCCCGCTGATCGACCCGCAGGTCGAGCTGAAGACCCTTCAGTTCCGCCTGCAGCCGATGCTCGGCGGCGACGCTGCGGAGCGTATCTCCGAGCGCAAAGCTCAGCGTCGCGACCGCGTGGTCGCGGCCCGCCCCGCTCGATAGCGCTAGGAGATTCCCGATCAACCCGTCGAGGGTTCCTGCCGAAGCGCAGATCACATCCAGCAAGTCCCGCTGCGCCGCCGTAAGCCCCGTCCGGCTCAGCACCTCGGCCATGCCGACGACGCCATTGAGCGGCGTGCGCATCTCGTGGCTCATGTTGGAGAGAAACAGCGTCTTGGCCCGCTCGGCGGCGTGGGCCCGGTCGAGGGCGTCGGCCAGCCGTGTGGCCGCGGCGTGCGCCGCCTGTTGCTGCTGGACAAGCCGCCGCAGCGACCGGGCGGCGATCAGGATGGCGAAGGCCAGGGCCACGCCCGAGCCCAACAGCAAGGTCAATCGACTCCGCCAGAAGGCGGCGTTCCAAGAGCCGTCGCGCTCTTGAAGCCGGCGCATCTCGTGGAAGCGCAGCACGGCGAAATCGTTGCGGATGGCGTCCATCTCGGCTCTGCCGGTCGGCGCGCCGGACAAACGGCGGCCGGAGCGGGCCGCGCCAATCTGCGGCCAAGCGACCGTGTCGGTCCAACGGTGGACCTGGACGGAGACGTCGGCGACGCAGTCGCGCATGAACTTCGGGTCGTCGCTGGCCAGCTCGATCAGGCGCGGCAGGCCCGCGTCGTACCGCCGGCGACCGTTCTCGTACATCCGCAGATAGGCCGGATCCCGGCTGACCGCGAAGCCGGCCACCCCGGCCTCCTGATCCTGCACCGCCTCGATCATGACGCCGTATTGAAGCAGCTCCGTGCGCGCCTCATCGTCGGCCGCGTCCAGCGCCTGCAGGCGGTCGATCGTCGCCCAAACGATCACCCCCTGAGCGAGCACCGCAAGGACCAGGGCGCCGAGGCCCGTCAGCAGTTCCGCAAATATCCTACGGCTTGTCGCCCGCATCGGTAGCCCCTGTTCTGAGGGCCTAACACTAGCGCCACCGCCTTAACGCGGACGTGAGGGCGACTGCGACACTACGTCATAGCAATACTACCTAGACTGTGGCGCGCCTTAGAGATGAGCCTCAGCGGGAATGACGGTCTCGCCGTCCTTCTTCGAGGCCTGCGCGCCCATCAGGCTGCGGTCGCGCATCGGCACGTTGGGGATCAACAGCGTCACCAGGAACGCCACAGCCACCACATAGAGGCCCAGGAAGAAGACGTTGGTGATCGCGTCGGAGATGATCACCTTGATGAACATCGGCAACACTGGCGCGGCGCCCGCATGCGCCGCCCCGCCCATGGCGCGCAGCTTGCCCACATCGACGCCCGGCATGATCTTGCCCAGCCCCGAATTCAGGTTGGCGGTCAGGAAGGTGCCGAAGATCGCCACCCCCATGGTCGAGCCGATCTGACGGAAGAATTGGCTGGACGAGGTCACCACGCCCAACTGGCTGATCGGCATGGCGTTCTGTATGGCCAGCGAGAACAGGCTCTGGCCGGGGCCTAGGCCGATGCCCAGCACCAGCATCCGCCAGGCCAGGTCCAGCCGCGAGGTGTCGGCATGCATGCGGCTGAGCAGCCAGATGCCGGCGAAGGTCAGCACCAAGCCGCCGATCATGAAGGCCTTGTACTTGCCGGTCTGGCTGACCATGCGCCCGCACAGGATCGACGAGCCGAACAGCCCGAACATCAGCGGCAGTTGCGCCAGCCCGCTGGTGGTGGCCGCCACGCCCTGCCCCAGCTGCTGGAACAGCGGCAGGAAGGCTACCGTGCTCATGAACGACATGGAGACCAGGAACCCCGCCAGGTTGGCTGTCGAGAACACCCGGTTCTTGAACAGCTCCAGGGGCAGGATCGGATCCGAGGCGAACCGCTCGTTGACGATGTAGAGCACCAGCCCCAGCGCCGAACCGCCGAACAGGCTCAGCTCAATCGCCGATCCCCAGGGGTACTGGTGGCCGCCAAAGGTGAGCGCCAGCAGTAGCGGCACCACCGTGGCTATGATCAGGCCCGCGCCGATGAAGTCGATCTTGCCCTTCGCTTGGTGGCTCATCTTCGGCATCTTCACGATGATCATGAAGAGCGACAGGATCGAAAGCGGCAGGTTGATGTAGAACACCCAGCGCCAGCCGGCGATCACATGGCCCGCGAGCGTCCAGGTGCCGTGGTCGGTGAAGTAGCCGCCGATCAAGGGGCCGATGGTGCTGGAGAGCCCGAAGACCGCTCCGAACATGCCGCCGATCTTGCCCCGCTCGCGCGGCGGATAGAGGTCGCCGATGATCGCGAACGCGGTGGTGAACAGCGCCCCGCCGCCGATCCCCTGGAGGGCGCGGAAGACGATCAGCTGAACCATGCCGCCGCCGATGATCGGCAACGGCCCGAACTCGCCGGAAAGGCCGGAGAGCCAGGACCCCGCCAGGAAGAACAGGATGCCGGCCAGCAGCACGGGCTTGCGTCCGAAGAGGTCGCCCAGCTTGCCCCAGATCGGCACCATCACCGTCGACGACAGCAAGTACGCCGTGGTCACCCAGCTGTAGAGCGCCAGGCCGTTCAGCTCCGAGATGATCCGCGGCATGGCGGTGGCCACGATCGTCTGATCGAGCGCCGACAGCAGGAAGACGATGGCGACGCCCCACAGCGTGACCCGCTTCTCAATGTCGGTGAATTCCGTCGCACTCACGGTTTTGCGCCCCCCAACGCCGATTCCCTGGATTCATAACCTAGGTATGGCGCGCGGCGCGACAACCGTGGCGTCGCAGAGATTCCGCCTATTGTTTCGGCGGCGCGGGCCGCGGCGCCGGATCGGGCGCCATCGGGTCCTTCTCGCCCAGGCCCACCACCTCACCGCTGGCCAGCACGTGGCCGGCCATGGCGGCGGTGAGCGCGGCGTAGTCCTTGCCGGGATCGGGCACCGTGGTGTCGAGCGCGAAGATCTCGAAATGGTAGTGATCCTTCGGGCCTGGCGGCGTGCGCGGGCCGGTGTAGGCCTGGGCGGCGCCCTTGTAGTTGGGGCCATAGCCGGAGCCGGCGGGCGGCGTGGTCATGCCGACCTCCAGCTTGGTCACGCCGGCCGGGATGTTGAACATCGTCCAGTGCAGCACGGGCGCGCCGCGCGCCAGGAGGTCATTGTCCTGCATGATCAGAACGTAGGATTTCGTCGCCGCCGGCCCCTTGGTCCAGTTCAGGCCCGGAAAGGTGTTGGTCCGGTACTGGGTGTTCTCAAAGGGGATGTCGCCGCCGTCCTTGAAGGCGGGGGTAGTGACCGCGAGCTTGGTCTTGGCCGGCATCAGGTCGAGCGCGGTGCGCGCCTCCGGCTGACCGGGGGTCGAGCGGCTGACCTGGGCGAGCGCGGGCGCCGCGGCCAGGCCGAGCATTGCGGCGCAGGCCGCGATGCGAAGGGGCGTGTTCATCAGTCTCTCCCTTGTCGGTCTTGTTATTTCTTCTGGTGGCCGATCGCCCAGACATAGGCGCTGACCGCCGCCAGGTCGTCCGGCGACAGCTGCGCCCCGCCCATCGGCGGCATCGGGCTACGGTACTGCTTGGGCGCTGGGACGCCCTTGGTGATCAGGTCGGTGATCTGGGCCAGGCTGCCGTCGGTCCACAGCGGACTGCCGGTCGTCAGGGGCGGGCCGATCGAACCCCCGGCGGCGTCCTTGCCGTGACACGCGCCGCAGCTGCCGCCCTGGAAGAGCGCCATGCCCTTGGCGACCTGCTCGGCGGTCGCGCCAGGCGGCACAGGCAGGACGCCCGCGCCGGCCGCCGGAGCGGCGGGTTGGGCGTAAGTGGGCTCAGGCGCAGCCGTGACCGGGGCGCTGGGCGGGCCCTGGTAGGTCACCCGCCAGATGCGGCCCTTCACGTCGTCGGAGATGTAGAGCGCGCCGTCGGGCCCGACGGCCAGGCCGCTGGGCCGGAACACCGCCTTGCCCGAGGCCTTGTTGGGGCCGGCGAAACCGTCGGCGAAGACCACGTAATTCCCGGACGCCTTGCCGTCTTTCAGCGGCTGGAAGACCACGTTGAAGCCGTCCTGGGCGGCCGGCGCGCGGTTCCACGAGCCGTGGAACGCGATGAAGGCGCCGCCCTGATAGGCCTTGGGGAAGGCGGTGGCCTTGTAGATCTGCAGGTCGTTGGGCGCCCAGTGGGCCGGGAAGGCCGCGACCGGCGCGATCTTGCCGGCGCAGACGCCCACGGCCTTGCCGCCGTCGCCGCCGTATTCCGGGGCCAGCACCAGCTTCTTCTGGAAGTTGTCGTAGTAGCAGAACGGCCAGCCGTAGTCGCCGCCCTTGGTCTCCAGCATCAGCTCTTCGGCGGGCAGCTCGGTGGTCATCTTGGCGTCGGCGTAGAGCTTGGGCCAGTTCTGCAGGAGCTGGTCGCGGCCGTGCTGAGTGGCGAAGATGCGGCCCTGGGCGTCGAGCGACAGGCCCATCCCATTGCGGATGCCGGTGGCGTAGCGCTCGGCCGGCGTGAACTTCTGATCCAGCTTGTCGGCGGAATAGAGCCAGGTGCCCCCGCGGGTTTCCAGCTCCGTGCAGGGCTCATTGCCCGGTACGCCGGCCACCCGGTTCTTCGGCTGGCAGGAGTTGGTCGCCGTGCCCATGTCGACGAACATCTGACCCTTGGCGTCGATCACGAAGGGATGCATCGGATGGTCGCCGCCCAGTGGCAGGCCCGACACCACGACTTCCGGCTTGTTGGCGGGGACCACCGAGCCCGCCGCCAGCGGATAGCGGACGATCTTGTCGTTCATCTCCGCATAGACGAAGCCCTTGTAGAGCCCGATGCCGGTGCCGCCCTTGGAGCCCTCAGCCGGGGTCTGGCCGAAATGCGTGACCTTATCGGCCTTGCCGTCGTGGTCGGTGTCCTGAATGGCGACCAGAAAGCCGTCGGCGGGCGGCTTGTCCCGCGGGAAGTAGGACGAGCCGTTCCACAGGTTGCCGTAGAGCGTGCCGTCGGCGGCGACCGCTATGTGGCGCACATTGCCCACATTGTCGGCGAACACCGTGGCGCAGAAGCCGGGCGGAAGCGTGATACCCGTGTCGCCGCCGGAACAGGCCGCGGTTCCCGCCGGCGCCTTGGGCTGCGCCTGGACCGCCAGCCCCGCGCTCATCGCCAGGAGAATCGCCGATCCGGCCCCAATCGCGATCGCCGCCTTGAGCTTAGCGTTCATCTGCATTCCCCACCCCAATTCGATATGCAATCATTCTACCTATCGCTTCGGCGAAGCCGCCGAAAGCCTTAGCCTAGCGCACGGCGCGGCGGACGTCGGCGACGATCGCTTCGGCCTTGGCGAACAGCGCCGGGTCGACGCTCAGGCCGGAAGCGGCGGCGTTCTCCTCCAGCTGCTCGGGCCGGCTCGCGCCGACGATGGCCGAGGCGACGTTGGGCTCGCGCAGCACCCAGGCCAGCGAGAATTGCGACAGCGAGCAGCCGGCTTCCTCCGCCAGGGGCTTCAGCTTCTGCACCGCTTCCAGGATCGAAGGCTCAAGCCAGGTCTGCATGGCGTTACCCATGGAGTCGCTAGCCCCGCGGCTGTCGGCCGGCAGAGCCGCGCCCGGCCGGTACTTGCCGGAGAGCACGCCCTGGGCCAGCGGCGACCAGACGATCTGTGAGACGCCGCTGGCCGCCGAGATCGGGATCACCTTGGCCTCGGGCCGCCGCCACAGCAGCGAATATTGCGGCTGGCTGGAGACGAACCGCTCGACGCCTGGAATGGCGAAGGCCGCTTCGATCTGGTCCGGCGACCATTCGGAAAAGCCGATCCACCGCGCCTTGCCTGCGCGGACCACCTCGCTCAACGCCTCCATGGTCTCTTCCAGCGGCGTCTCCGTGTCGTAGCGGTGGCACTGGTAGAGGTCGACGTAGTCGGTGCGCAGCCGCGTCAGCGAGGCGTCGATCTGTTTCAGGATCTGGACGCGCGACAGGCCCTTGTCGGTGTCGCTCATCGCGCCGAACACCTTGGTGGCCAGGATGTAGCTGTCGCGCTTGCGGCCGGCGAGGGTCTCGCCCAGCACGCTCTCGGCGGCGCCGCGGCCATAGACATTGGCCGTGTCGATGAAATTGACGCCCAGGTCGAAGGCTTTGTCGACGCAGGCCCGCGCCGCGTCCTCCTTCACGCCCACCCCATAGGTGAGCCAGGAGCCCAGGGAGATTTCCGAGACCTCGAGGTCGCTGGCGCCGAGCTTGCGGTACTTCATGAGACGCGTCCTGGGATGGCCGACGATCGGGCGGCGGCATAAGACCCAGGGCGCCTGGCGCGCGCAAGCTGCGCTGGTGAGGACCGTCGAGATCAGGCCGACTGAGGCGGATTTGACGAACGGATCATCCCAGGCCTAGCTGTTGGCTGGAAACTCGCTCTTCCCTCGGATTACGCCATGACCCGCCGCGTCGCATTCGTGATCTTCCCCCAATTTCAACTGCTCGACGCTGCCGGACCGATCAGCGCCTTTGACATCGCCGGCCGCATCGCGCGCGGCGGCTATGAGCTGGAGGTCCTGGCGGCGCAGGCCGGCGCGGTGGCGAGTTCGGCGGGCGTCAGCCTGGCGGCGGAGCGCCTCGGCGATGGGCCCTACGACACGATCGTCGTCGCCGGCGGCGCCGGGACGCGTGATCTGCCCGCCCTCGCGGAGGTCGTGACCTGGCTGAAGGCCGCAGCGCCGCGCGCGCGACGCGTGGCGAGCGTCTGCTCCGGGGCGTACATCCTGGCCGAGGCCGGCCTGTTGGATGGCCGGCGCGCCACCACCCACTGGAGCCGGTCCGACGATTTCGCCCGGCGCTATCCGCGGGTGCGGCTGGAGCCCGACCGGATATTCACACGCGATGGCGAGGTCTGGGCTTCGGCCGGGATCACCGCCGGCATCGACCTGTCGCTGGCGCTGATCGAGGACGACCTGGGCGGCGAGGTGGCCAAGCAGACGGCCCAGCAGCTGGTGGTCCATCAGCGGCGGCCGGGCGGCCAGTCGCAATTCTCCGCCCTACTGGATATGGGCGGGCCCAACGGCCGGTTCGCCGACCTGATGGAGTGGATCCGCGAGCGGCTGGCTGAGCCGCTGCATGTGGAGCGGCTGGCGGACCGAGCGGCCATGAGCCCGCGCCACTTCGCCCGCGCCTTCGCCGCCGAGACAGGCGTCACCCCTGCCAAGGCGGTCGAACGGCTGCGGCTGGAGGCGGCGCGCGTGCGGGTCGAAGCGGGGCATGAGCCGATCGACCGCGTCGCGCTGGCCGCCGGCTTCGGTGACCCGGAACGTATGCGCCGCGCCTTCCTGCGCGCCTTCGGCCAGCCGCCGCAGGCGTTGCGTCGCGCGGCCAGGGCTTAGGGCCGGAGCGTTAGGATTCCGCGGGCTGCTGCGGAGCCGCCGGTTCCGGCGCCTTAGCGGCGACGTCCGCGCCCTTCACGGCGGCGGCCTTAGCCTCGGCCTCGGGAGCCGAGGCCGCCGGACCAAGACCGCTGGCGGCCACCGTCACGTCCGAAGCCTTTTCCAACACCGCCGTGGCGAGGCGCAGGTTAGCGCCAGGGCCCATAGGCAGGCTGGCCAGCATACGCTGATCCTCCGGCCGGTTCAGCGGGGCGTGCGGATTGAAGCGGTAGAAGACGTGCAGGCCGACCTGAGCCACACGCAGCATCTGCGGTCCCCAGTCCGGGGAACAGTCGATCGTATGGAAGTGCGTCGCGGAACCGATGCCGGCCACCGACACGCCGGAAAGCGCGCGTTCGGCCACCTGGCGGGCGCGGTCCCAGGCGCCGAGCTCGCGCCCACGGCGCATGGAGCCGTCGCAGGCGAAGCTGAACTGGCAGCCGTGGGTGGCGGCGCCCTGGAAGACCACGCCGCAGACGGTCTTCGGGAAGTTGGGGTTGGCGACGCGGTTCAGCACCACCTGGGCCACCGCGGCCTGGCCGCGCGGGGTCTCCCCACGGGCTTCGAAATAGACCGACTGGGTCAGGCAATCGAGCTCGCGGGCGCTGGCCAACGGCGTCGCGCGACCGCCGATCGGCTGCCGCACGCCGGGCCGGAACGGCCAGCTCGCGGCGACGCCAGTCGCGGCGTCGGCGGCGAAGGCGTCATGCGCCCGGGCCAGCCGCAGGGCGCCCGGATCCATGCGATCCATTTCGCGCTGCAACATGGTTTCCGAGAACCCGCCGCCGGCCGCTTCCGCGATCCGGACCGCTCGGTGATGGTCGCCAATGGCCTGGGCCATGCCGCCGATCAGATAGGTCGCGCCCAGGGCCAGGCCAAAGCCGGACCCCATCAAAGCGGCGCTCATCAGCCCGCGCCGATTGGCGCTGGCCTGCGTTCCTGCAAACAAAACAAACGTGTCCTGCACGGCGAGGGCGACTCTGGCCCCCCGACATTGTCGCCGCGATGCCGATGATCAATTTCCGCGACGCTCCCATGGCAGACGCCACCCGCTTCTCATCTCACCTCACCGCGCCGCCGGCCGCTCCTGAAGCGGTCGCAGCCGCGCGTCCCGGAGTTCCGTCCGAATGGCAAAGCGCATGCTTATCGACGCTGCCCACCCCGAAGAGACTCGGGTTGTGGTGCTCAGCGGCAACCGGCTCGAAGAGTTCGATTTCGAGTCGTCGACCAAAAAACAGGTAAAGGGCAACATCTATCTCGCGAAGGTCA
>NZ_DATAPY010000144.1:0-4463 GCF_036264965.1 Phenylobacterium sp. | reverse complement strand
ATACACCGTGCCCTCGGCGCGCGGTGGCAGGGGATCGCCGGCCTCGTCGCAGATCTTCACCTCGGCCAGGATGGACTTGCCCACCGAGCCCTTCTTGGCCAGCCATTCCTGGGAGGTGATGACGCAGAAGCCGTTACCTTCGGTGCCGGCGTAATATTCGTGCACGATCGGACCCCACCACTCGATCATCGCCTGCTTGACCGGCACCGGGCACGGCGCGGCGGCGTGGAACACGCTCTTCAGCGACGAGAGATCGTATTTCGCCCGCGTCTCGGCCGGCAGCTTGAGCATGCGCACGAAATGGGTCGGCACCCATTGGGCGGTGGTCACCTTGTACTGCTCGATATAGGCCAGGGCCGCCTCGGCGTCGAAGCGCTCCATCAGGATCACCGTGCCGCCCAGCGACTGCACCGCCATGGACCAGCCAAGCGGGGCGGCGTGATAGAGCGGCGCGGGTGACAGATAGACCGTGTCGCTGGTCCAGCCGTAGAGCGCCTGGCCGAGGTTCGCGAGCGGGTTCGGGCCGTCGATGGCGGGGTCGGCCTCCGCCAGCCGCTTGACGCCCTTGGGCCGGCCGGTGGTGCCGGAGGAATAGAGCATGGCGCGGCCGGCGCGCTCGTCCTCGACCGGCGTCGCCGGCATGACGGCCCGCGCGTCCTCGAAACTCGCGAAGTCCTCGCTCTCGCCGCCGACCATCAAGAGGGTGACGCCCGGGATCAGCGGCGCGACCTGCAGGGCGACCTCGGAGAGGGCGGCCGAGGCGATGAACAGCTTCGCCTCGCAGTCCTTCACGATGTACTCGATCTCGCCTGAGGTGAGCTTCGACGACAGGCAGGTGAAGCGCAGGCCCGAGCGCTGGGCGGCCCAGAGGATCTCGTAGTAGCGCGGGTGGTTGTCGATGAAGAGCGCCACGGCGTCGTCGGCCTTGAGGCCCAGACTGCGGAACAGGTGTGCGCCCTGGTTGGAGCGCGCGTCGAGCTCGCCGTAGGTCACCGTCTCGCCGGAATAGGCCATGATGTAGGCGGCCTTGTCGGGATGGGTCTTGGCGTGATGCGCCGGATGCATGGTCTCGCTCCCGAAGGCGATCTCGGGCTTGCGCCGGCCGCCAACTTATCTTTGTTCAGTCGCTATTGCGGGCCTAGACCTAGGGTCCGTCAAGCGGGGCCGCGAGAGCCCGCCCAACCCAGGAGGACCCCATGGCCCAGCCGACGTTCGAGACCCTGCTTTATGCCGTGGAGGACGGGATCGCGACCGTCACCCTGAACCGGCCGGAGAAGCTGAACGCCTTCAACACCCAGATGATGAAGGACCTGATCGCGGCGTTCGACGAGACCGACGGCGACGACGCGGTGCGCTGCGTGATCGTTACCGGGGCGGGCCGCGCCTTTTGCGCCGGAGCGGACCTCTCTGCGGGCGCCCAGACCTTCGACTACGAAGCCCGCGGCGGCGAGGCCATGGCGGCGCGGACGCGGGAGGGCGCGCAGCGGGACGGCGGCGGCCTGCTGACCCTGCGCATCTATGAGAGCCTCAAACCGGTGATCGCGGCGGTGAACGGGGCGGCGGTGGGCGTCGGCGCCACAATGCAGCTGGCCATGGACATCCGGCTGGCCTCGACCGAGGCGCGCTACGGCTTCGTGTTCGCGCGGCGGGGGCTGAACCCGGAAGCGGCGTCGTCCTGGTTCCTGCCGCATCTGGTGGGCGTCCAGACGGCGCTGGAATGGTGCTACACCGGCCGCATCTTCCCGGCGCAGGAGGCGTTCGACCGCGGCCTGGCGCGCTCGCTGCATGCGCCGGAAGACCTGCTGCCGGCGGCCAGGGCCCTGGCCCGCGAGATCGCCGACAACACCGCCCCGGTGTCCGTGGCCCTGACCCGTCAGTTGATCTGGCGGATGGCCGGCGCCGCGCACCCGATGGAGGCCCACCGCGCCGACAGCCGCGGCATCCAGGCCCGCGGCAAGTCCGGCGACGCCAGGGAGGGCGTGACCTCGTTCCTGGAGAAGCGACCGGCGTCGTTTCCGGACCGGGTGTCCAGCGACCTGCCGGACATCTGGACCCAATGGCAGGCGCCGGATTTCCGCTAAGGCCGGGAATTGTGCGCTGCAACGCGGGACGCGGCTAGGTAGAGTGCGACGCACTTACTGGCTCAACGCGGTTCTTTGAGCTCAAGGGCCTGTTCCGATCTGGAAAATTCCGCCGATACGATGAAAACATCGCAGTTTCTATGCTTGTGCGGTGGATACGTTCGCTATAATGACGCCGCTACTGATGTTGTGAATCAACTCAGCGGCCTCGAACGCCGCGCTTCCTATGGAAAACAAGAATGGATGAGAAGTCGGAAGTCATCGAGATGACGGCGGATATTGTTTCCGCCTATGTGGGCAACAATTCCGTCACCGCGGCTGACCTGCCCTCGCTGATCCAGAGCGTGCACCGGGCCCTGAGCGGGATTTCGTCGGGCGCTGAGGCGGCGGAAGTCGCGCCGAAGGAGCCCGCGGTGCCGATCCGCCGCTCGATCACCCCGGATTTCCTGATCTGCCTGGAAGACGGCCGCAAGTTCAAGTCGCTGAAGCGGCACCTGCGCACCAAGTACAACATGAGCCCCGAGGAATATCGCGCCAAGTGGGGCCTGCCGAAGGACTATCCGATGGTCGCCCCGAACTACGCCAAGGCGCGTTCGGACCTGGCCAAGCAGATGGGCCTCGGCCAGGGCGGCCGTCAGGCGCCGCGCAAGAAGCGCTAGGCGCTCTTCAAGCCCGAGAGTTTGGGTTTTCGGGACGCCCGCCGGCTTCGGCGGGCGTTTCCGTTTGCGATTGAGCCCGCCCGCAAAGTCGGCTCTTAAGACACCGATGGACGCGACCGACACCAAGACCCTGAACACCCGCCACGGGCCGATGATCGGGCTGGCGACCGACCGCTACATCACCCGCTCGCTGGAGGTCTACGGCGAGTACTGCCCCGAGGAATGGCGGCTCCTGGCGCAGGTGGTGAAGCCCGGCATGGCCGTGGTGGAAGTGGGCGCCAACATCGGAACCCACTCCGTGCCCCTGGCGCGGGCCTGCGCGCCAGGTCCGCTCTATCTCTTCGAGCCTCAGCAGCGGGTGTTCCAGATTCTGTGCGCCAACCTCGCCCTCAACGGTGTGGAGAACGCCATCGCCTATCCGGAGGCCTGCACGGACACGGAGGGCTACCTCATCGTCCCCACGATCGACTACGCCCGGGCGGGCAACTTCGGCGGCGTGGCGATGCAGGCCGAGGGCGCGGGCGTCGCAGGCTTGCGGACCCGCGCCGTCGCCCTGGACAGCCTGGAGCTGGCGGCCTGCCACGTCATCAAGATCGACGTGGAAGGCTTCGAGGCGCAGGTGCTGCGCGGCGCGGCCCGGACCATCGCCCGCTGCCGTCCGATCCTCTACGTCGAGAACGACCGGCTCGATCGGCAAGAGGCGCTCGCCCGCCAGGTGGCCGAGATGGGCTACCGCCTTTACTGGCACCTGCCGCGGCTGTTCGATCCGGGGAATTTCAACGGCCATCCGGAAGACGTGTTCGGCAATGTCCGGTCGCTGAACATGTTCTGCATCCCGGTGGAGCGGAAGATCACCGTGGTCGACATGCGCCCAATCGACCTGGACAACTGGCAGCCCGTGGGCAGACCGCGAGTCCAATAAGCCACAGGTTGTAGATTCGGGGCTCGTTAACCCTTTTCCGCTTGCCCGCGATTCGTCACATCGGCGATAAGTGATTCGTTGTGAATCCAACTGGTTGCTGGGGCATCTGCACATGGCAGCGCAGGTAGGGGCGCCGGGGGCGGCAGTACGCGCCCACGAGGAGCTCTTCGCCTATTGGGCGTCTCTACGAGAGGGCGCCCGGCTGCCTGGACGGGCGAACCTCGACCCGGCGCCGATCAAGCGTCTGTTGCCCACCGTCAGCCTGATCGACGTCGACAAAAGCCCCCAGGGCACAGCCGAATTCCGCATGCGCCTGGCCGGCACGGCGCTCTACGGGGTCTATGGCCGCGAGATCACCGGCAAGCGGCTGAGCGAGATCTACAACACCGCCGCGGCCGACTACTGGCGCGTGGAGCTGGGCAAGGTGGTCAAGGAACGGCGCCCGGCGGTCGGCGTCCACAGCCTGGCCTGGCGCGGCGCCTCGCACCTGTCGATCCTGTGGCTGCGTCTGCCGCTGGCCTCCGACGGCGAGCGGGTGGACATGATCCTGGGCTTCGACGCCGTGGTCGGCATGAGCCAGATGCAGAGCGGCATCCGGGCGGCTTAGGACGGCGGCGCCGCATGATCCCAAGCCAAACCTTCGAACGTCTGCCCTGGGTGGAGCCTGTGTGAAAAGGCCGAAGCAGTTTAGATTCCTGACCATCGACTTCGGAGGGCGGGATGAAGCGCTTTGTCGAGGGGGAGGACCGGCGTCAGGGCACGCTGCTCCCGGAATACCTTGAGGATTACGTCTCCGAGGAG
>NZ_DATAPY010000143.1:0-8009 GCF_036264965.1 Phenylobacterium sp. | reverse complement strand
GTCGTCATCGGCGAGCCAGTCCTGCCATTCGTTCTCGCTGTCGGCGCGCAGCGGCGCGTTCAGGGAGGCGTCGGGACCGGAGAGGCGGCGGTTCATCGACACCACCTCTTCGTCGAGCACACCGAGCTTGGTGGCGATCTGGCGCACACGCTCGCGGCTGACGCCGTATTGCGACGCGAGCTCCTCGAGCGTGGTGGGTTCGTCCTTCAGCCGCCGCTCGGTCAGGATGTGGCGCTCACGGTCGGTGAGCTCCGTCATCGCCTCCTCGAGCAGGCTCATGCGGATCGACTTTTCCTCGCTCTCGGCCAGCTGGGTTTCCTGGCTGACGGCGTCCTTGTCCTCCAGCCAGTCCTGCCACTCGTTCTCGCTGTCCGAGCGCAGCGGCGCGTTGAGCGAGGCGTCTGGTCCGGACAGCCGGCGATTCATCGAAATCACCTCGGAATCGAGCACGCCGAGCTTGGTCGCGATCTGATGCACCTGGTCGGGGTGCATGTCGCCTTCCTCCAGCGCCGAGATCTCGCTCTTGGCCTTGCGCAGGTTGAAGAACAGCTTCTTCTGCGCGGCGGTGGTGCCCATCTTCACCAGCGACCACGAGCGCAGGATGTATTCCTGGATCGAGGCGCGGATCCACCACATGGCGTAGGTCGCCAGGCGGAAGCCCTTGTCCGGGTCGAATTTCTTCACCGCCTGCATCAGGCCGACGTTGCCTTCGGAGATCACTTCGCCGATCGGCAGGCCGTAACCGCGGTAGCCCATGGCGATCTTGGCCACGAGGCGCAGGTGGCTGGTCACCAGCCGATGGGCGGCTTCCGGGTCTTCATGCTGCTGCCAACGCTTGGCGAGCATGAATTCCTCGTCCTTCGCCAGCATCGGGAATTTGCGGATTTCAGACAGATAACGGCTGAGGCCACCATCGGGCGACATCACAGCCAGGGCGCTTGCGGCCATGGTTTTTCTTCCCCTTAACTCGTGGACGGTCCGGGCCGGCGCGCCATGCGCGCAAGGTCCATCCGCCCCTCTCAACCTCACAGATATGTACGAGGTTGCGGTTGCGGAAGACCCGGGAGACGACCCGTAATGTCCGACTGCTGTAGTGGGACTTTCTAGCGCCCGAAATGGGCGTCTTCAAGGCGATGGTTTCTCACATAGCGTGCAGCAAAGCTCACGAACCGGCCCTGGCCCCGATCAGGAGAACAGCTTGCGGAACTCGATCCGCCAGGTGCGGCCGAGCGGGTCCAGATAGGCCGGCTGGAAGCTGAGCGGGGTGACGCCCTGGGCGTCATGCACCGAGATGCGCTGGTCGAAGATATTGGCCACGCCGAAGGAGATGCGAACCCCCTTCAGCCACGGTTGCTGCTCGATCAGGGTCTTGCGCTGGTTGAGGTCGGCGAAGACGCGGGCGTTGACCTTGGTCAGGCCGGAGAAGTCGAGGTCGCCGGTGGCGCCGGCGGCGCCCTTGACAGTCGAGCCGCTCTTCCAGTCGACGTTCAGCTCCGCGCCATAGCCACGCTCGGCGATGTTGAGCTGGGCCTGGACCTCGTTCTTCACCTGGCCGCCGGCGCCGTTCAGCGAGGCGCCGTCCAGGAAGTCGATCAACGGGCCGCCCGAGCGCGCCAGGAAGCGGTCGGCGAAATAGACCGTGTGGAAAACGCTGATCCTTAAGCGCCCGTCCTGGCTGCCGCCGCCGCCGCGTCCGCCGCCCGGTCCGCCCCCGCCGCCGCGTCCACCGCCAAAGCCGCCGCCGCCACCGGGACCGCCCGGGCCGCCAGGTCCGGGGCCCGCGAAGGCGCCCAGCGGCGGACCGCCGGCCGGCGGCGCCCCGTTGGCGTCGGGCGCTGCGCCCGGCGCTCCGGGTGGGGTTGCGCTATCCGGCGGCGAGGTCGCGGGTCCGGGTTGTCCGCCGCCGGGCCGCCGCGCCAGGGCGCCGGTGACGCCGGCCTTGCGAAGCTGCTGGAAGATCTGGTTTCGGGGCGGCGGCGGCGCCGCAGTCTTCGGCCCGATCGGGCGGGAGTAGTCGAAGCCCCACTTTAGCGAGCTCACCTCCTGGCTGGCGAAGTTCACCGGCCGGTAGTCGACCTCGGTCAGCTCGCCTTCGGAGTCGCGGATGAAGCGGTCAGGGAAGGCCGCCTCGATCGCTGCCGAGGCGGCCGGGAAGGTGGTGATCGGGTTCCTGTAGTGGATCTGGTTGTAGTCGGCCCGGAAGATCAGTTGCTTGTCCTGGAACGGCTGATAGGTCACCCGAACGGAGAACCGGTCGCGGCTGTCCTTGGTCAGGGCCGGGTTGCCGCCGCTGATCTGGGTGACGTCGACGGTCTGGCCGGTGGCGAAATCGAAGATCCGGACGTTGGGCGTGAGCAGCAGCGGCCCGCTGGTCTGCTGCTGACTGGGCGCGGCCTCGTCGTGCAGGTGGTTGACCAGGAGCGAGAGCCCGGTGATCGGCTGCCAGTGCAGGCCGTAGCCGAAGGTCTGCAGGGTTCCGAAGTCGGAGACCGTCTGGGCCGCCACATGGGCGTTGACGGTCACGTCGCCGAACATCGGCAGGACCTTGTTCTTGGCGCTGGTTAGCGGCAGGTCGATGCTGGCCTGAACGTTGCCGCCGCCCTGGGTGAAGGTCGCCGACTGGCTGAGGCCCGTGCGCTCCGACTGCGAGGAGAAGTCCGACCCCGTCGCGCCGACGCGGAAGCTGGTGCGGATCTGGCCGGCGGGAAGGGTCCAGATCGGCCCGGACGCCACGAATTGCACATTGCCAGTGTCGGACTTCGAATGGCTGGTGTCCTGGGCGCGCAGCTTCAGCAGGTTGGCCGGGAAGGGCCCGGCGGCGCTGACCGAGCCCGCGAACACCGCCGCCTGCAGCGCCGTGGCATCCAGGCCTGTGTCGTTGTCGTTGGTGGTGTCGGCGTGGTCGTAGTTGCCGGTCAGCGCCAGGCGCCACTGGGAGATGTCGCGGTTGAAGCTGACGCCCAGGTGGCCCGTCCAGCTGTCGGCGGTCTGGTTCAGAGGGCCGAAACTGGGCGCCAGTCGCGCGACCGGGTTTCCCGACGGATCGGTGAAGCTGAACGCCGGCAGGCCGCGCCGCGCGTCGGTCGTGGTGTCCTCGAAGGTGCCGTTGATGGTGGCGCTGATCCCGGCGAAGATCGGCTGGGTCAGCACCGCGTTGAGCGAGACCTTCTGGCTCTCCGCCACCAGGGTGCGGAACGGCCGCTGGTCGACGGGATTGCCGGCCAGGTCGACGGTCGGGCCCGTGGTGAGGGCCGTGATCCCGCGCTGCGCCTCGGTCAGCGCGGCCTGCGGATTATACTTCAGGTCGATGTTCAGCCGCCGCTCGCCGGAGATGCGGGTGACCCCGGCCTCCGCCTGCCCCGCCGCGCCGCCGCCTTCGGTCGAGGCGCCGCCCAGCAGGTCGGCCAGCTCCACGTCGACGTGGTCCTTCAGCACGATGTTGACCACCCGCTGGTTGGCGGAGAAGCCGTACTTCAGCGCCGCCTCTTCCGGCAGGATGTCGACCCGCAGGATCGCCTCGGTGGGCAGGTTGCGGATCTCGTTGATGCCGCTGATCCGCCGGCCGTTGACCAGGATCGCCGGGCCCTCGCCGCCGCGCCCGGAGTTGGAGCCGATCTCCGGCGCCAGCTCGTCGAGCAGTTCGGTGATGGTCGAGACGCCGTAGGCCTGGATGTCCTGCGGCGCCAGCTGCAGATCGGGCTTGATGTCGCCGACCACGGCGCCGGGCTGGACCTTGGCCGCGCCTTCGACCACCACCTCGGAGACGGTGGCGGGCTTGGACGCCGGCGCGGCCGGCGCGGCGGCGGCGGAAACGGCGCAGGCCAGGGCCGCCGTGCTGACGCCGGCGCAAAGCAGGCTCGCAGGCCGCTTGCGCCGCGAAGGTTGGTTCGAAATCAGGTTCACGCGCCGTCCATCCATGGGCTGGCCGCGTGGCCTGCCGACGTCCCCCTTTGGGCTCTCGACTATCAGACGTGGCCGTTGAGCCCGGCCAAAAGAGGGCGCCATTGTTGCGTGGCGATTACCCGCGTCCAACCAGTCCTGCGCTGGTGAAATATCAGAGGTTTTCGAGCCCTTCCTGCAACGCAGCCATGTCAGGGGGCAAAGGACTTTCGAAGCGCAGCACCTCACCGGTGACCGGATGGCGGAAGCCCAGCACGGCGGCGTGCAGCGCCTGGCGCGTCAGTCCGGCCTCGGTGATCGCCGCGCGCACCGCATTGGCCGGCGGGCCGGAGCCGTAGAGCGGGTCGCCCAGGCACGGCGCGCCGACCGACGCCAGGTGGACGCGGATCTGATGGGTGCGCCCGGTCTCCAGCGTGCAGGCGATGCGGGCGGCCAGCGGCCTCTCCTTCGGCCCGTAGGTGCGCTGCACGGCGTAGTGGGTGGTGGCGTGGCGGCCGCCCGAGCGCACCAGGGCCATCTTCTTGCGGTCGGCGGAGGAGCGGCCGATGGCGCCCTCGATGGTTCCCTTGCCCGTCCCCTTTACGTCTCGCGGCGCGCCGCGGGTCAGGGCGATGTAGACCCGCTCGATGTCGTGGGCGGCGAACAGGGCCGACAAGCCCTGGTGGGCCGCGTCGGTCTTGGCCGCGACCACGATGCCGGAGGTGTCCTTGTCTATGCGGTGGACGATGCCCGGCCGGGCGACGCCGCCAATGCCGGAGAGGCTGTCCCCGCAATGGTGCAGCAGGGCGTTGACCAGGGTGCCGCTCTCGCTGCCGGGGGCCGGATGCACCGCCATGCCGGGCGGCTTGTCGACCACGATCAGGTGCTCGTCTTCGTAGAGCACGGTCAGCGGGATGGCTTCGGCGGCGGGTTCCGCGGCGACCGGCGGCGGGATCTCCAGCCGATAGTCGCCGGCGACCGCCTTGCCCGACGCATCGCGGATCGGGACGCCGTCGCGGCTGACCCGGCCTTCGGCGATCAGCGCCTGGACGCGGGCCCGCGACATCTCCGGCAGCAGGTCGGCCAGGGTCTTGTCGATGCGGTTTCCGGCGTCCTGCGGCGTCAGAGTCAGCAGGCGTAGGCCGAAGACCTCCTCCTCGTCGTCCGGCGGATGGGCGGACGGCAGATCGAGGCCTTCGCTGGACACGATGGCGGGTACTCCTGTGTTATTCTGCGTCTAGATACGTGCGCGGCCGGATAAGCGCGAGGGCGGGAACGAGTTATGCGGATCGACAGGCGCAGAGCCCTGGCCTTGCTGGGTCTGGGCGTGGCGGCGCCCGGACGCGAGGCCTTCGCGCGCGATCGCATCTCTTTCCAGCACGGCGTGGCCTCTGGCGATCCGCTGCAGGACCGGGTTCTCCTATGGACGCGGATCACAGCCAGAGGTTCCGACGACGTCGCGTTCCGCTGGCGGCTGGACCCGCTGGACCGCAAAGGCGGCGGCAAACACGGCAGCGGGGTGACCGGCCCCGACCGCGACTTCACGGTCAAGGTCGACGTGGTCAACCTGGACCCGGGCCGGGCCTACAGCTTCCAGTTCGAGTGCGGCGGGGTGAGCTCGCCGGTGGGCCGCACGCAGACGCTGGCCGACGGCCCGACCAAGGACGCGGTGCTGGCCTTCTGCGCCTGCGCCCTGTTCCCCAACGGCTATTTCAACGCCTACGGCGCCATCGCCCGGCTGCCGCGCGTGGACGCGGTCGTTTGCCTGGGCGACTACATCTACGAGTACGGCGGCTCCGGGTCCTACGGGATGGATTCGCCGGTGGCGGGCGAGCGGCCGCACGAGCCCGCCCATGAGTGCGTCAGCCTCTCCGACTACCGGCGTCGCCACGCCCAGTACAAGACCGACCCGCAGCTGCAGGCGGCCCATGCGCGGGCGCCCTGGATCGTGGTCTGGGACGATCACGAGACCGCCAACGACGCCTGGTCGGGCGGGGCGGAAAACCACCAGCCGGCCTCCGAGGGTGACTGGAACGTCCGCAAGGCCGCGGCCATCAAGGCCTACTACGAATGGATGCCGATCCGCGAACCGGCGGGCGGCGGCTTTTCCATCAACCGGTCCTTCGACTTCGGCGACGTGGCGAGTCTGTTCATGCTGGAGACCCGGCTGACGGCGCGCGATCATCAGCTCTACCCGGACGTCGAGATGCCCAAGGACCCGACCTTTCCCGAAGTGGCGGCGTTCAAGCGGCGCCTGGCGGACCCCCGGCGCAAGATGATGTCGCCGGGTCAGGAAGCCTGGCTTGGCAAGGGCCTTGAGGAGTCGGTGCAGGCCGGGCGGCCCTGGCAGGTGATCGGCAACGAGGTGGTGATGGCCAGGCTCTTCACCCCACCTGTTCATCGCTACATGACCGAGCCGGCCTATGCGGCGGTAAGGGCCGAGCTCTCCCGCGCGGCCGCCGCCCGGCTGGCCAAGATCGAGGCCAACGCCGTGCTGGGCCTGCCCTGGAGCACGGACATGTGGGACGGCTATCCCGCCGACCGGCAGCGGGTCCTGGCGCTGATCGAGAAGGCGCGCGCCAACGCCATCGTGGTCTCGGGCAACAGCGACGCCTTCTGGGCCAATGAGCTGTTTGACGCCGAGACCGGCGGCAAACGGGTCGCCGTCGAGTTCGGCACGGCAGGGATCACCAGCCCGGGGCCTGGCGAACCCTATCCGCAGGTCCCGCTGGGCGAGGCCTTCGCCAAGTACAATCGCGAGGTCTTGTTCAACAACCAGACGGCCAAGGGCTTCATGCTGCTGACGCTGACCCACACAAGCGCCACGGGCGAGCTGGTGGCGGTCTCATCGATCAGGGACAAGGCCTTCACCACCCGGCCCATCGCGAGCTACCGCGCAACGCCCGGCCCGAACGGCGTCTCGGCGCTGAAGCCGGTCTAGCGGCGTTCCAGCGCCAGCTTCGCGCCGAAGCCCAGGAAGACGAGCCCCGTCGTCCGGTCGAGCCAACGGACCACGGCGGGCCGTTTCAGCACCCTGGCGATCGGGCGGGTGGCGGCGATCAGGGCCGCGAACCAGACCAGACCCATCAGCACATGCAGACTGGCCAGGAGGAAGATGAAGGGCGCCGGCGCCACGCCCTTGGGCAGAAACTGCGGCAGGAACGAGACGTAGAAGACGCCGACCTTGGGGTTCAATAGGTTGGTCAGGAAGCCCTTGCGCAGCCAGGCCAGGGCGCTGGCGCCCGTGGCCTCCGCCGCGCCGACCTCGAAGCTGTTCCGGGGCTTCAGCAGCATGCCGATCCCGAGCCAGACCAGATAGGCCGCGCCGGCCCACTTCAGGATGTTGAAGGCCATGGCCGAGGCCTGCAACAGGGCGGCCAGGCCCAGCGCCGCCGCCGCGCCCCAGATCAGGCAGCCTGCGCCGATGCCGATCGCCGCGAGGCCCGCGCGCTTGGGCCCTTCGACCGCAGCGGTGCGCAGGACCAGCGCGGTGTCCAGGCCCGGCGTGAGCGTCAGCAGCGCCGCAGCCGCGGAAAAGGCCAGCAGGGCCTGGACGACGGTCATGGCGCGTCCTTCAGCTTGCCGTCCTCGATCACTCGATAGAAGCAGGACCGCGCGCCGGTATGGCAGGCGCCGCCGTCGCCCCGCGGCCGCACCTTCAGCCACACGCAGTCCTGGTCGCAGTCGATGCGCGCCTCGACGAGGCTCTGGATCTGGCCGCTGGTCGCGCCCTTATGCCAGAGCTCGCCTCGCGAACGGCTGAAGTAGTGGGCTTCTCCGGTGGAGAGCGTGAGGCTGAGCGCCTCGGCGTTCATCCAGGCGAACATCAGGACTTCGCCGGTGTCGGCATGGGTCGCCACCGCGGCGATCAGGCCGTTGGCGTCGAAGCGGGGCGCCAGCTCGGCCCCGTGCTCCAGGGCGTGCGTATCGGGCGCGGTGGGAAAGGTCGCGGTCATGCGCTCCATATGGCGCCGCCGGGGCGCTTGGCGCTAGCCCGGATATCTCACGGAAATAGGTGCATCGGGGCTCTGAATCTGGGAAAATACTTCTGCGACAAAGACTTAACCGTCAACAGAGGTGTTCCCCGATGCAGGCAGAGTGTAGCGCAGAACGGTTCGAGTTTGCACCTG
>NZ_DATAPY010000142.1:0-37050 GCF_036264965.1 Phenylobacterium sp. | reverse complement strand
CCAAGTCCAACATCCTGCTGGTCGGGCCGACCGGTTCGGGCAAGACGCTGCTGGCCCAGACCCTGGCGCGCATCATCGACGTGCCCTTCACCATGGCCGACGCCACCACCCTGACCGAAGCCGGTTATGTGGGCGAGGACGTCGAGAACATCATCCTCAAGCTGCTGCAGGCGGCCGACTACAATGTGGAGCGGGCTCAGCGCGGCATCGTCTATATCGACGAAGTCGACAAGATCAGCCGCAAGTCCGACAACCCCTCGATCACCCGCGACGTGTCGGGCGAGGGCGTGCAACAGGCCCTGCTGAAGATCATGGAAGGCACCGTCGCCTCCGTGCCGCCGCAGGGCGGGCGCAAGCATCCGCAGCAGGAGTTCCTGCAGGTCGACACCACCAACATCCTGTTCATCTGCGGCGGGGCGTTCTCGGGCCTCGAGAAGATCATCTCGGCGCGCGGGCAGGGCACCTCGATCGGCTTCGGCGCCAAGGTCACCGACCCGGACGAGCGCCGCACCGGCGAGATCTTCCGCCAGGTGGAGCCGGACGACCTGCTGCGCTTCGGCCTAATCCCGGAGTTCGTCGGCCGTCTGCCGGTGATCGCCACCCTGGACGACCTGGACGAGAAAGCCCTGGTGAAGATCCTCACGGAGCCGAAGAACGCCTTCGTGAAGCAGTACGTGCGCCTGTTCGACATGGAGAATGTCGGCCTGACGTTCACCGACGACGCCCTGAACGCCGTGGCCCGCAAGGCCATCGCGCGCAAGACCGGGGCACGGGGCCTGCGCTCGATCCTCGAGGCGATCCTGCTCGACACCATGTACGAGCTGCCCACCTACGACGGCGTCGAAGAGGTGGTGGTCAACGCCGAGGTGGTCGAAGGCCGCGCTCAGCCGCTGATCATCTACGCCGAACGCCGCGACAAGGGCGGTGCGGCTTAAGCGCCGATCCCGTCGTCTAGCTGAAAGAGTAAGTCGAGGCCCCGCGGGCGACTGCGGGGCCTTCGTCTTTTCGGCGCGTGGCTTCTGTGCTGATCTTGCCCCGTGGCAAGGTTACGAAGGGCGAACACACCGTGAAAGCCATCCTTCCCATCCTTCTGCTGATGCTCCAGCCAGGCGTCGTTATGGCCCAGGTCGCTCCGCCGCCCCCGAGCGGCCGTCCCCCGGTGGGAGCTGTGCGCCTCGCGCCTCGGGTGACGGTGGATGAGGTCGTCGTGCTGCCGCGGGCCGCATGCCTCGCGCCAAAGCAGGATCCGGACGTCGCGCCGCCGAAGATCGTCAGCACCTTTCCCGCGCAGGGCGACGTGGTTCGCCCGGGCGTGCTGGTGGTGCGGATCACGTTTGATCGACCTATGAGCTGCGACGGGTTCTTCTTCTCCGACCCCATCCTCAACCAAGCCTGTCGCAAGATTGAGCAGGACATGCTGCTCAGCCTGGATCGCATGACGGTGCGCACGATCTGCCACCCGCCGGGCTCCAGCACCTTCAGTCTATGGCTTAATGAGAACCCGGCGAGCGGGCCGCGCCCAAACCTCAAGAACCAGTTCATCAGCCTGGCGGGATGGCCGGCCCAGCCACTTCGGCTCGAATTCTCGACCTCCGGCGCCCGGCGCGTGCGAACCCTGCGCGAGGCTCTGCTGGAGGATCCGAATCCCGGGATCGCCAACCTTCAGCGTTAGCCGGTCCGTTCCTTCGAAGCGCAGCAGAAGGTCATCAATGGCGATCATCGGTCTGGACCACGTCAACATCCGAACGACCGATCTGGCTCGAACCCAGGCCTTCTTCACCCAGGTGCTTGGCCTGACGGTCGGCTGGCGGCCGGACTTCAGCTTTGGCGGGGCCTGGCTCTACGCCGGCGGCAAGGACGTGGTGCACCTGGTTGAGGTCAGCCGCGCCGGGACCGCCAGCAAGGGCTCGTCCCTTGACCACTTCGCCTTCGCCATCGACGACTATGAGGACGCCCGCCGCCGGCTCGAAGCAGCCGGGATCGCCTATGAGGCCGGCGCGGCGCCCAACGGCGGCATCCGCCAGTTCTTCGTCACCGAGTTCAATGGCGTGACCTTTGAACTCAATTGCCGAGATCCGGGCGGCGGCGCGTGAGCCACCCGCCCAGCGACCGCGCCCTGGCGCACGCCGCCGAGGCGGTCGTCCATCCGGCGAGGGCGCAGGGCTGGGTGCTGGCGGGTACGGTGCTGGGCTCCGGCCTGGCGTTCATCGATAGCTCGGCGGTCAACCTCACCTTGCCGGTGATCCAGCAGCAGCTGGGCGGCGGCGTGGCGGCTGCTCAATGGATCATGAACGCCTACGCCCTGCTGCTGAGCGCCCTGGTGCTGGCCGGCGGCGCAGCGGCCGACCGCTATGGGCGCAAACGGGTGTTCGTCGCGGGCGTGGCCTTGTTCACCGCGGCGTCGGTGGCCTGCGGCCTGGCGCCCAGCGTGCCGGTGCTGATCGCCGCGCGCGCGGTGCAGGGCATGGGCGCGGCCCTGCTGACCCCAGCCAGCCTGGCGCTGCTGGGCGCGGCCTATGACGCCAAGGCGCGAGGGCAGGCGGTGGGGATCTGGGCGGGGGCCAGCGGGCTCACCAGCGCCGCGGGGCCGGTGCTGGGCGGCTGGCTGACCCAGGCGATCTCCTGGCGAGCGGTGTTCTTCATCAACCTGCCGGTGGCGGCGGTCGCGGTCTGGCTGGTGATGGCCAACGCGAAGGAGAGCAAGGGCGCGCGGTCGGGCGCGGTGGACTACGCGGGCGCTGCGGCGGTCACGGCAGGCCTGGCCGCGGTCACCTGGGCCCTGACGGTAGCGCCAAAGCAGGGCCCCGACTTGGCCGTGCTCAGCGCCGGTGGGTTCGGGGTCGCCGCGCTTGTGGGGTTCCTCGTCATCGAAGGACATGCCGTTAACCCGATGATGCCGTTGATGCTTTTCAAATCGGCGACCTTTTCCGGCGTCAATGCGCTCACCCTGGTGCTCTATGCCGCGCTTGGCGGCGCGCTGTTCCTGCTGCCGTTCGAGCTGATCCGCAGCCACGGCTATCCACCGTCGGCGGCGGGGGCGGCGCTGCTGCCGCTGTCGATCGGGCTGGCGGTCCTCTCGCCGATCGCCGGGCGTGTGACATCGCGCATTGGGGCGCGGCCGATGCTGATCGTGGGGCCCCTGCTGGTGGGCGTCGGCTTCGGCCTGTTGGCGGTGTTCAGCGGCGTGCGCAGCTACTGGATAGGCGTCCTGCCCGGCCTTTCGGTGCTGGCGCTGGGCATGGGGATCGCGGTCGCCCCGCTTACCGACACGGTGCTCGAAGCCGTGGTCGACGAGTACGAGGGCGCGGCCGCCGGCATCAACAACGCCGTGGCCCGGGTCGCCGGCCTCCTGGCCGTGGCTCTGGTCGGCTTCGTCGTCGGCGGGTCCGATCCGCGGTCCGTCGCCGCCGGGTACCGCGAGGCGATGATCGCGGCGGCGGTGGCCTCGGCGCTGGCGGCGCTGATCGCGGCCCTGACGATCCACACGGCGAAAAGGACCAAGTCCGGTTAGGCGCCTTGCCACGATATGATGATCGTCATCTAATGCCGAGATGGCAGACAAGGCGATCATCGTCATCGGGGCCGGCGACGCGCTGGGCGGGGCGATCGCGCGGCGGTTCGCCCGCGAAGGCTACGCCGCCGTCATCGTGCGCCGCCACGCCGACCAGCTTGAATCTCTGGCTGCGGCGATCCGCGACGCCGGCGGCGAAGCCCACCCCTTCGGCGTCGATGCGCGGCAGGAAGACCAGATGGTCGCCCTGTTCGCCAAGGTTGAGGCCGAGATCGCGCCGGTCGAGGTTTGCGTCTTCAACATCGGCGCAAATGTCCGCTTTCCGATCACGGAGACCACAGCCCGCGTCTTCCTGAAGGTCTGGGAGATGGCCTGCTTCTCCGGCTTCCTGGCCGGCCGCGAAGCGGCCAAGCTGATGACGCCGCGCGGCCGCGGCACGGTGATCTTCACCGGCGCCACCGCCAGCGTCCGCGGCCGCGACGGCTTCGCCGCTTTCGCCGCGGCCAAGCACGGCCTGCGTGCGGTGGCGCAGAGCATGGCCCGCGAACTCGGCCCCAAGGGCGTGCATGTGGCCCACACCATTATCGACGGAGCCATTGACACCGCCTGGATCGCCGAGAATTTCCCCGAGCGTTATGTGACGAAAACGCAGGACGGAATCCTCAATCCGGAGCACATTGCCGATGCCTATTGGGCGCTACACGCCCAGCCGCGCGACGCCTGGACCCACGAGCTGGACCTTCGCCCCTGGATGGAGGCCTGGTGATCTATGACCCAATCCACGACGGTAAAGACCGTGGAGTTCCTGTTCGATTTCGGCAGTCCCGCCAGCTACCTGGCCTACAAGCGTGTCCCGCAGATGGCGGAACGGGTCGCCGCGCGGGTCGACTATGTGCCGATGCTGCTGGGCGGGGTCTTCAAGGCGACCGGCAACGCCTCGCCGGCCACGGTCCCGGCCAAGGGTCGCTGGATGAACGCCGACCTGGCGCGTTGGGCCAGGCGCTTCGGGACGGAGTTCAACCGCAATCCGTTTTTCCCGATCAACACCCTGCACCTGATGCGCGGGGCCACGGGCCTGATCGAGGACACCCGCTTCTTCGCCTATCTGGAGGCGGTGTTCGACGCCATGTGGCGGGAGCCGAAGAACCTGGGGGAACCGGCCGAGCTGGTCCCGGTCCTGCGCCGCGCAGGCCTGGAGGCCGACGAGTTCCGCGCGCTCACCGAACGTGACGACGTCAAGGGACGCCTTAAGGCCACGACAGAGCGCGCGGTCGAGCGTGGCGTCTTCGGCGCGCCGACCTTCTTCGTGGGCGAGGAGATGTTCTTCGGCCAGGACCGGATGGACTTCGTGGAAGAGGCGCTGGCCGCCTGAACGGGTCGTCTTGCCGATCTTTACCTTCGCACCCACATCTTATGGCAAGGGTCGGGGCATAGATTTGCCCGCGTCACCCCGCCGTCACCGCTCAAGCTGAGATGTGATCCCCGGTGGGACCCAGTGTCGCGCAAAGGTATCGCCCCGCTTGAACCATGGGCCAAACGGTCCACATAAATCACCGAAAGCCGTCGCCTACGGGGACGGACGGATCGTCCGACTCAAACGCATCGTCTGAGTGACTGCGATCCGATAGGCCGGGCTGCGAGACAAACGCGGCCGGTCAGGAGTTCAGAGCATCATGTCCGAGATCAAGATCCTCCCGATCCTGCCGTTGCGGGACATCGTCATCTTCCCGCACCAGCCGGCGCCGCTCTTTGTGGGCCGGGAAAAATCGGTGCGCGCCTTGGAAGAGGCGATGAAGAAGGACGGCAAGCAGATCCTGCTCGCCACCCAGAAAGACAAGGACGACGACGACCCCTCGCCCGACGGCATCTACGACGTCGGCATCGTCGCCACCGTCCTGCAACTGCTGAAGCTGCCCGACGGCACCGTGAAGGTGCTGGTGGAAGGCCGCGCGCGCGCCGGCATCACCCGGTTCACCAGCGAGAGCGAGTTCTACGAAGCCGAGATCGCCTATGTGGCGGAAGACGGCGCGGCGTCGGCCGAGGCGGAGGCGCTGAGCCGTGCGGTCGTCGAGCAGTTCGAAAACTATGTGAAGCTGAACAAGAAGGTCCCGCCGGAAGCCCTGGCCTCGATCCCACAGATCGAGAACCCCGGGGAACTGGCCGACCGCATCGCCAGCCACCTGTCGGTGAAGATCGCCGAGAAGCAGCAGCTGCTGGAAATCTTCAACGTCGTGAAGCGCCTGGAGAAGGTCTACGCCCTGATGGAGGGCGAGATCTCGGTCATGCAGACCGAGAAGAAGATCCGCAACCGCGTGAAGCGGCAGATGGAGAAGACCCAGCGCGAGTACTATCTGAACGAGCAGATGAAGGCGATCCAGCGCGAGCTGGGCGAGCAGGACGATCAGCGCGATGAGCTGCTCGAGCTCGAAAAGCGCATCAAAAAGGTCAAGCTCTCCAAGGAAGCCCGCGCCAAGGCCGACAGCGAGCTGAAGAAGCTGCGCAACATGAGCCCGATGTCGGCGGAATCCACCGTCGTGCGGAACTACCTCGACTGGTTGCTGTCGATTCCGTGGGGCAAGGGGAAGATCAAGCCGATCGACCTGCAAAAGGCCGAGGACATCCTCGAAGGCGACCACTACGGCCTGGAGAAGGTCAAGGAACGGATTCTGGAGTACCTGGCGGTGCAAAGCCGCGTGGGGTCGCTGAAAGGTCCGATCCTTTGCCTCGTCGGGCCTCCCGGCGTCGGCAAGACCTCGCTCGGTCGCTCGATCGCCAAGGCCACAGGACGTGAGTTCGTCCGGGTGTCCCTGGGCGGCGTGCGCGACGAGGCCGAGATCCGCGGCCACCGCCGGACCTACATCGGCTCCATGCCCGGCAAGATCATCCAGTCGATGAAGAAGGCCAAGTCGACCAATGCCTTCTTCCTGCTGGACGAGATCGACAAGATGGGCAGCGACTGGCGGGGCGACCCGTCCTCGGCCCTGCTCGAGGTGCTGGACCCGGCGCAGAATTCGACCTTCGGCGACCACTACCTGGAAGTCGACTACGACCTGTCGCCGGTGATGTTCGTCACCACGGCCAACAGCCTGAACATGCCCCAGCCGCTGCTGGACCGCATGGAGATCATCCGCATCCCCGGCTACACCGAGGACGAGAAGCTGGAGATCGCCAAGCGGCACATCCTGGCCAAGCTGACCAAGGACCATGGGCTGAAGCCGGAAGAGTTCATCGTTCCGGACTCATCGATCCGCGACCTGATCCGCTACTACACCCGCGAAAGCGGCGTGCGGTCGCTGGAGCGGGAGCTGGGCAACCTGGCCCGAAAGACGGTGCGCGACCTGGGCCGTGAGAACGTCCTGACGATCACCATCGATGCGGAGCGTCTGGCGAAATACGCCGGCGTGCGGAAGTATAAGTACGGCGAGATGGACGCCGAGGATCAGGTCGGGATCATCACTGGCCTGGCCTACACCGACTTCGGCGGCGACATCCTGACCATCGAGGCGGTCAAGATGCCGGGCAAGGGCCGTATGACGGTGACCGGCAACCTGAAGGACGTGATGAAGGAGTCGATCTCGGCGGCGAACAGCTACGTCCGCAGCCGGGCCACCAAGTTCGGCCTTGAACCGCCGAGCTTCGAGCGGACCGACGTCCACATCCACGTGCCGGACGGCGCCACGCCCAAGGACGGTCCGTCCGCCGGCGCGGCCATGGCCACCGCGATCGTCTCGGTCCTGACCGGGATCCCGATCAAGAAGGACATCGCCATGACCGGCGAGGTCACGCTGCGAGGCCGGGTCACCGCCATCGGCGGCTTGAAGGAAAAGCTGCTCGCGGCCCTGCGCTCGGGCGTCAAGACCGTGCTGATCCCCTCGGAGAACGAGAAGGACCTGGCCGACATCCCGGACAACGTGAAGTCCGAGATGACCATCATCCCGGTCTCGACCATGGATGAGGTGCTGGCCCAGGCCCTGACCCGTCAGCCGGTGGCGATCGAATGGTCGGAGGCTGACGCCCCGCCGATCTCGGTCGCTGAGGACCCGGACGCAGAGTCGGTGCTGACCCACTAATCGGCGTTCACCGGTCTTCGCTGATCACTTCTTATGTCATCGGGCGGCGCGGGAGCATTTCCCGCGCCGCTCTCGTTTGACGGCCACGCTCGGACAGGCCTTAATTCGAAAAAGGGATGAGGGGCGTGGGGGCCCTTCCGCCGAAAACAAGAACAGGTGGGAGAGATTGACGATGACGAAGGCGGAGCTCGTTGAGCAGATGGCCGACAAGGCGGGGCTGAACAAGGCCCAGGCCAAAGACGCCCTGGACGCCTTCATTTCCTCGGTTTCGATCTCGCTCAAGGCCGGCAAGGAAGTGCGCCTGGTGGGTTTCGGCAGCTTCGTGCCGATCAAGCGCCCGGCCGGCACCGCCCGCAATCCGCGTACCGGCGAGACGGTGAAGCGCAAGGCCTCCCAGACCTGCCGCTTCCGCGTCGGCGATGCGTTGAAGAGCGCGCTGAACCCCTGAGCCGGCCATCGGCGAGGGTGGTGGGCGGCGAGGGATTCGAACCCCCGACCCTCTCGGTGTAAACGAGATGCTCTAACCAGCTGAGCTAGCCGCCCTTGGGTCGCTTCTAAACCAGATGGGACGTGGGCTGGAAGCGGGGTTCGAGCGGTGATCAAGTTGGCGGTAGTCTTGGGCATGGTGATCGCCGCAACCTCCGTCGCCGCCGAACCCGCCTCGATCGACGCCTACATGGCCCAGCCGCGCCATGCGGCCGATGAGGTTGTCCGCTACGGCCCCGCGCCGTCGCAGGTGGCCGAACTGTTCCTGCCGAAGGCGAAGGGACCGCATCCGGTCGTGATCCTGCTGCACGGGGGCTGCTTCCTGAAGCAGTACGAGGGCTTTGCGCAGACCAGCGCCATCGCCGCCGACCTGGCGGGCCGGGGCTATGCGGTTTGGAATGTCGAGTACCGCAAGCTGGGCGAGGCCGGCGCCGGGTATCCGGGAACCTTCCAGGACGTGGCGACGGCCATCGACCTGCTGCGGGCGGAGCCGCCGAAGCGCGACCTCGACCTTAGCCGCGTGATCGCGGTGGGCCATTCGGCCGGCGGCCATCTGGCGTTGTGGGCGGCGAGCCGCGGCCGCATCCCCGCGTCCAGTCCGCTTCATGCCGCCGATCCGTTGAAGATCGGGGCAGTCATCAGCCTGGCCGGCATCGGCGACCTGAAGGGGCAGGGCCGGGTGTTCGCCGCGCCCTGCGGCGACGACACCATCGACCGTCTGGTCGACACAGCCGGGCGCAAGGACCCGTTCGCGGACACCTCGCCAGCGGAGCTGCTGCCGAGCGGCGTCAAGGTGGTTATGGTGCACGGCGTCTTCGATCCGGTGATGCCGCCCTATACCGGCCGCGACTACGCCGCGAAGGTCAGGAAGGCTGGTGATCGCGCGGATGTGGAGACAATCCCGGGCGCCGCGCACTTCGACCTGGTGATCCCCACGACGGCGGCGTGGGCTGCGATCGTGGGTATCCTTGACCGCGAGATGCAGAGGTTGGCGCACGGATCATGATGGCGCCTTCCATCGCGGCGAGCTTTCGTGCCTAACTCCCGGGCTGCGTAAGGATTCTGTGCCCGTGACGACCAGCGCCGCCGCCGACGACCGCGTGTTTTTCGGCCACCCGAAGGGTCTGGCCTACCTCGCCTTCACCGAGGCCTGGGAGCGGTTCTCCTACTACGGCATGCAGACGCTTCTGGTGCTCTACATGGTGCATCAGCTCCTGCTGCCCGGGCACATCGAGAACATCGCCGGCTTCGTGCCGTTCCGCGCGGTCATCGAGCACGGCCACCCGATGAGCAACCAGGCGCTCGCCTCGGCGGTCTTCGGGCTCTACGCCGGCCTCGTCTATTTCACTCCATTCTTCGGCGGGATCCTGGCCGACCGGGTGCTGGGGCGCAGACGCACCATCATCCTGGGCGCCTGTCTGATGGCGGTCGGCCATTTCCTGATGGCCTTCGACCAGTCCTTCCTGGTGGCGCTGGTCTGCCTGATGCTGGGAACCGGCTGCTTCAAGGGCAACATCGCCACCCAGGTCGGCCATCTCTATTCCGAGACTGACAATCGCCGCGCCGACGCCTTCCAGATTTTCTACCTGGGCATCAATGCGGGCGTGATCGCGGCGCCATTCGTTGTCGGGACCCTGGCCGAAGACGTCGCCTGGCACTGGGGCTTCGGCGCGGCCGGCGTGGGGATGATCGTATCTCTGATCATCTACCTCTCAGGTCGCCGTTATCTGCCGCCAGACCTGCCCAGGACCCCTCGGGCCGACGCCGCGCCGAAGGTCCCGCTCAGCCCGCGCGACAAGCAGGCCTCGATCCTGCTGATCGCCATGCTGCCGGTGCTCGCCGCCTCGGTCGTCGGCAATCAGGAGATCTTCAACGCCTATCTGGTCTGGGCTGAGCGCAGCGCCGACCTGCACCTGTTCGGCTACAAGATCCTCACCGAGTGGATGATCTCGGTGGACTCCATCGTGTCGGTGGCGACCATCGGCGGGATGGTGGTGTTCTGGCGCTGGTGGGCCACGCACTGGGCCGAGCCGGACGAACTGGGCAAGATCATTATCGGCTGCCTGTTCGGCGCGCTCGGGGTCATCTGCCTGGCGCTGGGGACCACCATGACGCCGGCCGGCGGCAAGGTGTCGTTCGGCTGGCTGCTGGCCTTCCACCTGTTCAACGATATCGGGTTCGCCAATGTGCTGCCGGTCGGGCTGGCGCTCTACGCCCGGTCCGCCCCGCGGGCGATCGCCGGGTCGATCGTCGGCCTCTACTACCTCCATCTCTTCGCCGGGAACCTGTTCGTGGGTTGGCTGGGCGGGCAGTTGGAGAAGATGCCGGCGGTGCAGTTCTGGCTGATTCACGCGGTGCTGGTCGGCGGCGCGGGCCTTGTGTTCTTCGTCGTGCGCCTGTTCTTCGGCTCGCTGCTGGCGCCCGCCCTGCCGTTCGAAGAGGTGCTGGCGACGGACCTGGCCCAGCCCACGGCGCGCTGAGCGCCGATGCGCTATCGCCCGCTTGGCCGCACTGGATTTGAGGTCTCCGAAATCGGCTTCGGCGCGGCGAGCTGGTGGGGCAAGCCGCAGTTCTCGGAAGCCTCGGCGATCCGCCTGGTCCATGCGGCGCTGGACGGCGGGGTCACTGTCTTCGACACCGGGGCGAGCTATTCCGGCGGCCACGCCGAGGCGCGGCTGGGCCGGGCGCTCAAGGGGCGGGGTGATGGCCTGGTGGTGGCCAGCAAGGCCGGCACCTTCGCCAAGGACGGCCGGATCGGGCGGGATTTCTCTGCGGCGGCCATCGTGGCCAGTACGGAGGCTAGCCTGCGCAAGCTCGACCTCGAGACCCTGCCGCTGCTGCAACTCCACGGGCCCGGCGTCGCCGAACTGACCGATGAGCTACGGGCGGCGCTCGCGGACCTGAAGGGCAGGGGCCTAGTCCGGGCTCTGGGCGTCAACAGCTTCGACCCGGCTGTGATCGAACACGTGCTCGGCCTGTCGGACTTCGACACGGTGATGGTCGACTACAATGTCCTGCGCCCGGAGCGTGAGCCGCTGATCGCCCGCGCGGTCGCTGCTGGCAAGGCGGTGCTGGCGGGCATGCCGCTGGCCATGGGCCACACCGGCGGACAGGTCGCTAAGCTGCGGGCCCCGCGCGACCTCTGGTACGCGGCCCGCGGCCTGCTGCGGCATCGCCGCGAGGTGGAGGCCGGGGCCCGGTTCGGGTTCCTCGGCCGCACCCCGGGCATGACCGGGGCGCAAGCCGCGCTCAGCTATGTGTTGGCCAACCCGGACGTCGCCTGCGCCGTCACCGGCACAAGCCGGATGGCGCACCTGCGCGACAACCTCGCCGCTTCGGGCCTATCCCTCCCCGCGGAGACCTTGGCGGAGATCCGCGCCGCCCAATCTCGGCTTTCTTTGGCCCGGCTTTCCGGATGACAGCCGTACGGGCGCGGAGTCATGGTGCTGATCAACGATAAGTCGACGGGAAACGACCATGGCCGATGACGCCGATCTCGACCGCGCTCTGGAGGCGGCGCACCTGCCGGCCCTGATCGCCGCCATGGTCCACCTGACCGGCGACGCCGCCTGGCTGAGGCCGGAATGGACGCCGGTCTATACGCCGCTCTCGCGCGGCGAGACGGGCCTCGCCGAGGCGGTGCAGGCCGACATCCGCGCCCGGGCCAAGGCGGCGATCGCGGCCTATCTGCACGGCGCGCCGCTGAAGGCGCCGACGCCTGACACCCCGACGCTGCGAAAGATGATGGACTTCGTGGCCGGCGCGCCGATCCCGGAGACCTATGCCGACTTTCTGATCGACGAGCTGGCGATCAGCGGCAAGTCCAGCAAGGACCCGCAGTTCGAGCAGCCGGCGCTGAAGGCCGCCGCGCGCCAGCTGAAGGTGCTGGTGATCGGCGCCGGCATGTCGGGCCTGCTGGCCGGCGTCCGGCTCAACCAGGCCGGCATCGGCTTCGAGATCGTGGAATCCAACGCCGATGTGGGCGGCACCTGGCTGGTCAACACCTATCCGGGGTGCCGGGTGGACAATTCCAACCACATGTACAGCTACTCCTTCGAGCCGAACCACGCCTGGCCGCAGCATTTCTCACCCCAGCCGGAGCTGTTGAAATACTTCCGCGGCGTCGCCGCCAAGTACGGCCTGAAGAAGCACATCCGCTTCGAGACCACGGTCGAAAGCCTGACCTGGGATGAGGCGCGAGCGGTCTGGCGCGTCGAGCTGAGGGCCAAGGACGGCCGGCGCGAAACGATCGAAACCAACGCGGTGATCACCGCGGTCGGTCAGCTGAACAAGCCCCGCATGCCGCAGATCGAGGGCGTCGGGACCTTCGAGGGCCCGGCCTTCCACTCCGCCGAATGGCGCCACGATGTGGACCTGGCCGGCAAGCGGGTGGCGGTGATCGGCACCGGCGCCTCGGCCTATCAGTTCGTGCCGGAGATCGCGCCGAAGGTCGCCAAGCTCACCGTCTTCCAGCGCACGCCGCCCTGGGGCCTGCCCGTGCCGCACTACCACGAGGACGTGCCCGCCGGGATGAAGTGGCTGCTGGAGCACGTGCCTTACTACGACAAGTGGTACCGCTTCTGGCTATTCTGGATGACCACCGAGGGCTTCCTGCCGATGGTCAAGGCCGACGAGGGCTGGAACGGCCCGTCCACCGCGGTCGGCGCCGCCAACCTAATGCTGCGCGAGATGGCCGCCGAGGCCCTGGCCGCCCAGGTCGCCGACCGGCCGGACCTCTTGCCCAACGTCGTGCCGACCTACCCCGTTGGCGGCAAAAGAGCGGTGCTGGACAACGGCGTCTGGCTGGGCGCGCTGAAGCGGCCGAACGTGGAACTGGTCACCCAGGCGATCACCAAGATCACGCCTGGCGGCGTGGTCACGGCCGACGGCGTCGAGCACCCGGCCGACGTGCTGATCTACGGCACCGGCTTCACCGCCAGCCGGTTCCTCTCCGGCTTGAAGGTGATCGGCCGCGGTGGGCGCGAACTGCACGACGCCTGGGCCGGCGACGCGCGGGCCTATCTGGGCATGACCACGCCCGGCTTCCCGAACTTCTTCATGATCTACGGGCCCAACACGAACATCGTCGTGAACGGCTCGATCATCTTCTTCTCAGAGTGCTCGGTCCGCTACATCGTGGGCGCGCTTCGCCTGCTGGCGGAGACCGGGGCCAAGGCCATTGAGGTCAAGCGCGGCGTGCACGATGACTTCAACGTGCGCGTCGACGAGGCCAACAAGGGCTGGGCCTGGGGCTCGGAAGGTGTTTCCAGCTGGTACAAGAACGAGTTCGGCCGGGTGAGCCAGAACTGGCCCTTCGGCCTGATCGACTACTGGCGCGCCACCCTGGCGCCCAATCCGGACGATTTCGTGCTGACCCGCGAGCCGGAGTCGGTGGCCTGACCGGAGTTGAGCCTTGAAGACGCAAGACATTGAGTACCACGCCGATGGCGCGCGCCTGGTGGGCCACCTGGCCGTGGATGAGACGCGCGCCGGGAAGCGCCCGGGTGTCCTGGTCGCGCCGGAAGGCGGCGGCCTTGTCGACCTGACCAAGACCATCGCGCGGCGGCTGGCGGAACTGGGCTACGTCGCCTTCGCCATGGACTACTACGGCGACGGAAAGCCGCTGAGCGACCGCAACGAGGTCATGCCGCGCATCAACGCCTTCATGGCCGAGCCTTCGACGATCCGCGCGCGGGCGGCCGAGGCGCTCGCCGTGCTGGCGCGGCAGCCTGAGTGCGACCCAGCCCGGCTGGCCGCGACCGGCTACTGTTTCGGCGGAACGACGGTGCTGGAACTGGCCCGCAGCGGCGCGGACCTGAAGGCCGTCGTGGGCTTCCATTCCGGGCTCGGCACGACGCGCCCGGCCGAGTCGGGCGTCGTACGCCCCAAGATCCTCACCTGCATCGGCGCACACGACCCGATCATCCCGGCCGATCAGCGCCAGGCCTTCGAGGCGGAAATGACCGCCGCAGGCGTCGACTGGCAGATGAACGTCTACGGCGAGGCGGGCCACAGCTTCACCAATCCGGCCAGCGGCAACCTGGGCATGCCCGGCTTCGCCTATCACGCGGAGAGCGACCGCCGCAGCTGGGCCGCCATGCGCGACCTGTTCGACGAGACCCTGGGTCCCGTCTAGCCATGCGGGCCGCCGTCGCGATCCTATCGCTGCTGGCGCTGGCCGCCTGTCATGAGCGGAAGCCGGCGTCGTCCCACGCGCCGGCGGCGGCCGGGCCGGTCAATCCGGACCCAGGTGTGACGACCTATGTCTGCCTCGACGGCCAGCGGATCACCGCGGGCTATCCCGATCCGCGGACCGCCGTGGTGACCTACAAGGACCACGCCTACACCCTGAAGCTCGCGCCATCGGCGGATGGCGTGCGTTACACCGGCTATGGCCTGCAATGGTGGACGCGCGGGCCGCATGCCGCGATCGCGGCCCTGAAGGGCGGCGAGGAGACCGCGAGCGATCCTGGCCTCAACTGCACCGCGGAGGGATCGCCCTCGGCGGCCACCGTCACCCGCACCTCATTCCGTCCCTCCGAGCAACTGCGCTGACGGGCCTCAGGTCTTCATCGCCTTCAGCACCGCCGCGGGGCGGATCGGCAAGTCGCGGACCCGCGCGCCGACGGCGTTGAAGATCGCATTGCCGATGGCGGGTCCGACGACCGTTGTGGCCGGCTCGCCAAGCCCCACGGGCGGCTCGGTGCTGGGCATGAATTCGATGTCCAGGTCGGGCACGTCGGCCATCCGGAGCGGCGTGTAGGCGCCGAGGTTGGTGTCGCGCACCTGGCCGTCCTTGAAGGTCGTGCCTTCGAACAGCGCCAGGCTCATGCCCCACAGCGATGCGCCCTGCATCTGGGAGAGCGCCCCGTCTGGGTGCACTACGGTGCCGCAGTCGACCACCAGGTCCAGCTTTTCGACCTTCACCGCCCCGGTCGTCGGATCGACCCGGACGCGGGCGGCGCAGGCCACCCAGGTCGGCATGTCCCGCTCCTGACCGAAGGTGGTGGCGAGGCCCATGCCGGTGTTCTTGGGCAGCGGTTGACCCCAGCCGGCCTTCGCGGCGACGCGGGACAGGACGGCGGCCTGCCGTTTCGCACCGCCCACGGCGGTGGGGCCGGAGCCGGCGTTGCGCCCGGCGCCGTCCAGCAGCTTCAGCCGGAAGGCGAGGGGGTCGGCGCCGGCGGCGTGGGCCGCCTCGTCCATGAAGCTTTCCAGAGCCCAGTTAGTCCAGCCCGGACCGACAGAGCGCAGCCAGCCCGGCCGAAAAGTGGTGTTGGCCAGGTCGTTGTTCACCGCCCGCACCCGCTGGGCGCCGACCGTGTACCAGTGATCCGCGCCGCTGATCGAGAAGGGGTCGTAGGCCACGCCGTTGGTCCCCTTCGGCATGAAGAAGGGCGCCATGGCCAGCGTCGGCCAGCCGGCGGAGGCGGTGTGCTCCATAGCGGTCACCCGCCCGCCTTCGCCGAACGCCATGCGCACGGTCTGCACTGACGGAGAACGCGGCGAGTCGAACCGGCAGTCGTCGGCGCGGGTGAAGACCAGCTTCACGGGCTTTCCGATCGCCTTGGACGCCAGGGCCGCGCCCACCGCGTAGTCGCCGTTCAGACGCCGACCGAAGCCACCGCCCAGCAGGTAGCTCTTCATGACGATCGAGGTCTCGGGCCGGTCCAGCGCCTTGGCCAGCCACGGCAGAACCAGAGATTGCCACTGGTTGCCGGTGTGGATCTCGAAGACGCCGTCCTTCTCGAAGGCCAGCGCGTTCACCGGCTCCATCTGGAAGTGCAGGGCGGTGGAGGTGGTGTAGGTGGCCTCGACCTTCGACTTGGCCGCGGCGAAGGCCTCGTCCACGCCCGGGTCACCGACCACCAGACTGCCGGCTTTGGGATCCGCCATCACCTCGGCGGCTCGGCGCTGCAGGTCAGCCTCCTGCACCTGGGCGGCGGGTCCGGTCTTCCAGGTGACCTTGACCAGATCGGCGGCCTTGTTGGCGGCGATGAAGCTGTCGGCCAGCACCACGACCCAGCCCGGCACGGTCCCGGAGGGATCGGTGAGCGCGATGGACTTCTGATAGCCCGGCACCGCCTTCGCCGCGGAGTCGTCGATCGCGGTGACCACGGAATCATAGCGCGTCGGCGGGAGCTTGGGCCGGGCGTAGACCATCCCGGCAACGCTGGCGTCGAGGCCGTAGAGACCTTGGCCATTGGTCTTGGCCGGGATGTCGCGGGCGTGGGTCGCCTTGCCGATCAGGCGCCGTTCGGCCGCCGGTTTCATCGGCAGCTTGGCGAGCGCTTCGGGGGTCAATTTGCGGCTCAAGTCTCCGCGGGTGACGATCTCGCCATAGGAGACGGAGGCCTTGCCGGCGTGCACCGCGCCATGGCGGGCGACGCAGGCGCCAGGTGCGACTTTCAGGAGCTTGGCGCCTTCCTCGATCAGGGCCATGCGGCCCGCCGCGCCGGCCTGGCTGTAGATCGGATAGCTTTGCCAGACCGACCAGCTGCCGCCGGTGACCATGAGGCCCCACTTGGGATCGGAATCGACGGTTGCGATGCGGACCTTGGACCAGTCGGCCTCCAGCTCGTCGGCGACGATGCGGGCGATCGCCGTGCCGACGTGCTGGCCGAGTTCGGCGCGGATCACATTGACGGTCACCGCGCCGTCGCGGTCGATCGAGTACCAGATCGTCGGCTCGAAGCCGGCGGGCGCGCCGGCCACGGCCGCGGCGGCTTCGGCGGCGAAGCCCAGCGCGACGCCGGCGCTGGTGACGGTGATCAGGAAGCCGCGGCGGGAGAGGGCGGCGGCGTCGGGGTTGCGGGCCTGGAAGGTCATGCGTGAACTCCCTTGGCTTGGGTTGCGGCCAGTTTGATCGCGGCCTTGATCCGCACATAGGCCATGCAGCGGCAGAGGTTGCCGTTCATGGCCTCGACGATCTCGGCGTCGGTCGGATGGGGTTTGGCCTTGAGCAGTGCGGCGGCCTGCATGATCTGGCCGGACTGGCAGTAGCCGCATTGCGGCGCCTGGACTTCGATCCAGGCGGTCTGGACCGGGTGTGCGCCTTTCGGGTCGAGGCCCTCAATCGTGGTGATGGCCTTGCCCGCCACAGCCTTCAGCGGCGTGACGCAGGAGCGCGTGGCCTTGCCGTCGACATGCACCGTACAGGCCCCGCACTGTCCGATGCCGCAGCCGAACTTGGTGCCCTTCAGCCCGACTTCATCACGGATCACCCAGAGCAGCGGGGCGTCATCCGGCCCCGCGACGCTGACCTGGCGGCCGTTGATCGTCAGTGTGGTCATCACACGCCTCCGGATTGATTTTCGGAAACGGACGCCTTCGGAGGCTGGCCGGCAACGCTTATTTTCAGCGTGGCAAGGCGGCGGCGGCATAACCGTGATCATCGGGACGCACCCTTCGTGCGAAAGTTTCCATAGCGAAACACGGTTCTTGCCAAGTGCTAGCTTGTCTGTACGCTCCCCCTTTAGGCGCCATTGCCTACTGTTCCATCAGGACTTGGCCTCAGAGCTGAGCCGGAACGCAAAGGGAGGATTAGGGGAATGCATAACCGTAGGTATCTCTATGGGTGCACGGCCATGGCCGTGGCCCTCAGCATGGCCTCATTTCAGGCCCACGCCGCAGCCGCAGCCGCCGCACCGGCGGACGCCGCGACCTCCATTTCAGAGCTGATCGTCACCGCCGAAAAGCGCTCCGAGCGACTTCAGGACGTGCCGGTGGCCGTCACGGCCTTCACGGCCGACCAGCGCTCCCTGGTCGGCATCGAGAGCATCCAGGACCTGACCAACTATACGCCAGGCCTGACTTACAGCTCGATCGACAACCGCCCATATCTTCGCGGCGTTGGCCGCAACACGGACAACCTGGCCGTCGCGTCCGCCGTGGCGATCTACTACAATGGCATCTACGACGGGGCGAACGCCAACACGATCCTGCAACATTCGGATCTGTTCATCGACACCATCGAAGTCGACCGCGGGCCCCAGAACGGCCTGCATGGCGCCAACGCCGACGGCGGCACGATCAACTACATCTCCAAGAAGCCGACCAAGGAGTTCTACGCCGAGGCCCGCGCGGGCTACGCGAACTTCGACACCGCCTTCGGCGAGGCCGTCGTGTCCGGCCCGCTCAGCGACAACGTGCGCTTCCGGCTCGGCGGGAACTACACCAGCCAGTCGGGCGGCTTCTTCCGCAATCTTGCGGGCGGTGATCGGGTCGGCGGGACCGTCGCCCAGGGCAACAGCGGCCAGAGCCAATATTGGGAAGCCCAGATCGACGCCAACATCGGCGAACACCTGGACGCCTGGGCCATGCTCTCCTCGGGCAACTACTATACGAACTACCACGACACCGCGACTGTCGGAGCGATCCCGATCTCGTTCCAGGCCAATGGCGGCTTCTCGCCGTCAAGCTTCTATGGCCTGTGCGGTCTGGCCGGTGTACCGGCGGCCAATCCAGGCTGTGCGGGCGGTCCCGCCGTCGTCAGCGTAACGCCGCGAGGCTCGGTCACCGCCGCCAACTTCCCGGGCAACAACCCGTCGACGGCGAACCCGCGCGACTTCATCCAGGCCGGCGACTCGACCAACAAGGAGAAGGCCGATATCGCCTTCGCCACCAATCTGACCTACCACGCACCGGGCGTGGATCTCACCTATCTGGGCGGCTACCAGAAGTTCGACTACGTCCTGAACTTCGTCGGAGGCGCGGACGCCGGCCTCAAGACCTTCTCGCTGGCCGGCGCCTCGACGCCCGCCGCGGCCGCGCTCTGCAATCTTGTGAACGGCAACTCGTTGGCCAGCTGCCAGGCGCCGCTGGCCATCAATCCGGCCCCGTCGCTGACTAATTTCGTCGAAAAGGACGAGTTCTACTCGAACGAGTTCAACCTGACCTCGACCGGCGATGGGCCCTTCCAGTGGCTGGCGGGCCTCTACTGGTACCATGAGCATTACGAGCAGCCGGTGTCCGCCGGCGTGATGCCGAACCAGACCCAACTCGCCCATCCCTTCACGATCGGTGCGGGCGGCGTGCTGACGGCCGCGCCTGTGAACCCGTTGAGCGCGATCTCCGTGTCGGACACCTTCCTGACCTACGACTCGTACGCCGGCTTCGTGCAGGGCTCGTACAAGTTCACCGACCAATGGAAGCTGACCGGAACGGTGCGCTACACCCAGGACCACAAGAGCGGTCACCAGACCTGGCGCTTCGAGGAATTCGATGTGATCGGCGGCTTCCAGTCGACGGGCTGGGGCTCCGCGACACCGGGGCTGGATGTGACGTCGAGCGCGGTCGCGGCCGAGCTTGGCAACAGCTTCCCGGGCGCTGGTCCGACCACGATCAATCCCACCACAGGCGCCGCCCAACGTACTCTGGACGCCACCTGGAATGCGGTGACCGGCGACCTGAATCTCGACTGGACGCCCGACCACGACACCCTGGTCTACGCCAAGTACAGCCGCGGCTATAAGGCGGGCGGTTTCACCACCTTCACGATCACGGCCACGCCCAAAACCAACGATGAGACGGTCGACTCGTTCGAGATCGGCGTGAAGAAGACCTTTACCCCCCAGTTCCAGGTCAATGGGGCGGCCTTCTACTATGACTACAAGAACGACCAGATCCCGGTCAGCGTCCAGAACGCTGCGGGCTTGATTTCCGGCCAGCTGTTCAACCTGAAGGACGTCCATATCTCTGGCGTTGAGCTGGAAGGCATCTGGCGGCCGATCGACAACCTGACCCTCAACGCGCAGTACTCGTACCTGAACGCGGAGATCAACCAGCCTGGGCTCTGCATCGAAGACACCGTCGATCCGCTCGCGACCCAGCCAGGAGCGAACACCACGGGCTGCGCCGCCGCCGTTGTGAACCCGGCCACGGGCGCCACGGTCAGCCCGGCGACGCAGAACCTGAAGGGGCAGAAACTCCCGGAGGCGCCGCCGAACAAGGTTTCGGTGAACGCCCTTTACACCTGGAGCTTCGATCCCGGGAAGCTAACCCTGTCGGGCAGCTACATCTGGAAGGACGCGACCTACGGCAGCCTTTTCAACCGGCCGTACGCCCTGTCGCCGTCTTACAATGAAGCGGATTTCCGCCTCACCTGGGCCGGAGCCAACGAGCGCTATAAGGTCATCGCCTTCGTGGCCAACGCCTTCGACGAGAAGGCCTTCGACCGTACGACCGGCTCGCTCCTGCGGACCGGCAACCCCGTGACGGGCGTGCCGGAAGCGATCGTCAGCAACATCGGCCTGATCCCGCCGCGCACCTACGGGATCCAGCTGCAGTTCAAGTTCCACTGATGCTCAGCGGGCGCGCGCTCCTTTCGAGGAGCGCGCGTCTCGCGCACTGGCGGGGCTCCGACGCGGTCAGTAGCATGGCGGCATGACCGCAAGGCGCGTCCGCCCATGACATCTTCCCCACGGCCGGGTTTGCGGCGAGGGCGGCGCGTGGCGTCGCCGGGACCTGCAGATCCGGCCGCTTTTTTGCGCGGGCTCGATGAGGCCGCCGCCCACTTCCGGGCCGGGCGGCTCGACGCGGCCGCCCAGGTCTACCGGCGGCTGGAGCGCCAGGCTCCGGACGACGTGCGACCGGGCTATTCCCTGGCGGTCATCGACATCAACCAGGGCCGGCTGGAACGGGCGCGCGACCGGCTCGTGGCCGTGGTTGCGCGCGAACCCCGGATGGCCGCCGCGCAGCACAATCTGGGCGCGGTGAGCCAGAGCCTCGGCGAGTGGAGCTCGGCGGCGGAAGCCTATGCGCGCGCGCTCGACCTCAACCCCGCCGCCGGCGAGAGCCGCGTCGGCCTGGCCATGGCGCTGGCCGCGCTCGGACGTTCCGCCGAGGCGGTGAAGCAGAACCGGGCGCTGGCCGTCGATCCGACGCACCGCTGGCCGGCGCTGACCCGCATCGCCCTAATCGACGCCGGCGAGATCGGCGACGACGACCTCGCGGCCATGCAGGCCGCGGCCTCGGACGAGGCGACCCCGGCGGCTCAGCGCGTCGGCCTCTGGTTCGCTCTCGGCGAAGCCCTGGAGCGGCGGGCCCGCGACGCGGACGCCTTCGAGGCCTACGCGCAGGGCAACCGGCTTCAGCGGGCGGCGCTCGACGTGGCCGCCGCGGCGCGGGCGAACGCTCAGGCCGCGGCCTATGTGACCGAGATGGTGACCCCGAAATTCGTGGCTGAGCATGTGGGGCAGGGCGGTCAGTCCGCTGCGCCGATCTTCGTGGTCGGAATGCCGCGGTCGGGCTCGACCCTGATCGAGCAGATCCTGGCGAGCCATCCTCTGGTGCAGGCCTTTGGCGAGACGGGCCTCCTGCCGCGGCTGCTGGAGCGAGGCTATCCAAAGACCGCCGCGGGACTGCGCGAAACCGCGGCACGCTATCTCGGCGGCCTGCGCGCACGCGGATGGGACGGGAGCTCGCGCGTCGTGGACAAGACGCTGGAGAACTATCTGCATGCCGGCCTGATCGGCGTGCTGTTCCCGCGGGCTGTCATCCTGCACGTGGTCCGAGACCCGGTCGACAACGGCTTTGCCTGTTACCGCCAGCTGTTCGCTGAGGGAAACGAGACCCTCTACGATCTGGCCGATATCGGCGCGGAGTATCTCCGCTACCGGGGTCTGATGGAGACCTGGTCGGCGCGGCTGCCCGGGCGCATCGTCGAGGTCGGCTATGAGGCCCTGGTCACCGACCCCGAAACCCAGGCCCGCCGATTGCTCGCCGAGGCCGGGCTGGCGTGGGACCCCGCCGTGCTGCGCTTCCATGAACGGCAGGCCGCGGTGCAGACCGCCAGCGCCAGCCAGGTGCGCCGGCCGATCTACGCCACGTCGGCGGGCCGCTGGCGCCGACACGCCGAACGGCTGCAGCCGCTAATCGCGGCCTTGGGCTTTACGCCAGATTCCAAAGGAAATGGCGCGAATGACGGGACTTGAACCCGCGACCTCCGGCGTGACAGGCCGGCGCTCTAACCAACTGAGCTACATCCGCACTCGCTCGCGGAAAAACGCGAGGGGCGTCTGATAGGTCCCGGGCGGAATCGTGTCAACGGCAGATGACGTCGCAACAGGCTTAAGCGTCGCTTTTCGAGGCGGTTTCTTGTGAGCCTGGGGCCGGCGTTTCGTGAGCTTTCCGCGCCGCAACACGACCCTGTTTGAAACCGCGGGAGGTGTGGTCTAGAACGGCCCGCGACTCCCCGCGGACCCGCACAAGAATCCCATGAACGCGTTCCTGCTCCAGTACCTGCCCATCGTCATCTTCCTCGGCATCGCCGCGGCGCTCGGGATCATCTTCATCGTTTTCGCCGGGGCGCTGGCGCCCAAGGCGCCGGACCCTGAGAAGCTGTCGTCCTACGAATGCGGCTTCAACGCCTTCGACGACGCGCGGATGAAGTTTGACGTGCGGTTCTATCTGGTCTCCATCCTGTTCATCATCTTCGACCTGGAAGTGGCCTTCCTGTTCCCCTGGGCGGTTTCGCTGATGAAGCTGCCGCCGGAACTGGGCCAGTTCGCCTTCTGGTCGATGATGAGCTTCCTGGGCGTGCTCACCGTGGGCTTCATCTACGAGTGGAAAAAGGGAGCCCTGGAATGGGAGTGATCGTTCCCGCCGGCGCCGGTAGCCGCACCACCGTCGAGGGCTACGACCCCAAGGCCCACGACCCGTTCTTCGACGGCGTCAGCCAGCAACTCGCCGACAAGGGCTTCATCACCGCCGGCGTCGATGACCTGATCACCTGGGCGCGCACCGGCTCGCTGATGTGGATGACTTTCGGCCTGGCCTGCTGCGCGGTCGAGATGATGCAGGCCTCGATGCCGCGCTACGACCTTGAGCGCTACGGCTTCGCCCCTCGCGGTTCGCCCCGTCAGAGCGACGTGATGATCGTCGCCGGCACCCTAGTGAACAAGATGGCCCCGGCGCTGCGGAAGGTCTACGACCAGATGCCCGAGCCGCGCTACGTGATCTCCATGGGCTCCTGCGCCAACGGCGGCGGCTACTACTACTTCAGCTACTCGACGGTGCGCGGCTGCGACCGGATCGTGCCGGTGGACGTCTATGTGCCGGGCTGCCCGCCGACGGCCGAGGCCTTGGTCTACGGCGTGCTGCAGTTGCAGAAGAAGATCCGCCGCACCGGGACCATCATGCGATGAGCTGGCCGCAACCGCTCCCGATCCTGGAGAAGCTCGGCGTTTCGACCGTGAAAGCGGCCGGGAAGGGCGTTTTCACGTCCTACGAGGTCATGTACGGCGAGCTGACGTTCACGACGACAGCAGACCGGATCGTCCAGGCCCTCACCCATTTGCGCGACAACGAAAAGCTCCAGTTCTCGATCCTGATCGACGTGTGCGGCGCGGACTATCCGGAGCGCGAGAAGCGCTTCGACGTGGTCTACCACCTGCTGTCGATGACCAGGAACCTGCGCTGCCGGGTGAAGCTGCAGACCGACGAGGACACCGCCGTCCCGTCGGTGACCAGCGTGTTCCCGAGCGCCGACTGGTACGAGCGCGAGACCTTCGACATGTACGGGGTCTTCTTCAGCGATCACCCGGACCTGCGCCGCATCCTCACCGACTACGGCTTCCACGGGCATCCGCTGCGCAAGGATTTCCCGATGACCGGCTACGTGGAGGTCCGCTACGACGACGAGTTGAAGCGGGTGGTCTATGAGCCGGTGAAGTCCGTCGAGTGGCGCAACTGGGACTTCCTCAGCCCCTGGGAAGGCGCCGAGCCCGGCTATGCGCCGCTGCTCCCCGGCGACGAGAAATCCCTGCCGGCCGCCAAGGAGCCGGGCAAATGACCGGCGCCAACGCTCCCGCCAAGGACTCCGACTTCTTCGCCCCCGAGGTCGTGGGCGAGACCAAAGTCCGCAAGTTCAACATCAACTTCGGCCCGCAGCATCCGGCCGCGCACGGCGTGCTGCGCATGGTGCTGGAGCTGGACGGCGAAGTGGTCGAGCGCGTCGACCCGCACATCGGCCTTCTGCACCGCGGCACCGAGAAGCTGATGGAGGCCCGGCCCTATCAGCAGACGATCCCGTACTTCGACCGCCTCGACTATGTGGCGCCGATGAACCAGGAGCACGCCTACGTCATCGCCCTTGAGCGGCTGATGGGCGTCGAGGTGCCGATCCGCGGCCAGCTGATCCGGGTGCTCTATGACGAGATCGGCCGCATCCTGAACCACATCCTCAACGTCACTACCCAGGCGATGGATGTGGGCGCGCTCACGCCCCCGCTGTGGGGCTTCGAGGAGCGCGAGAAGCTGATGGGCTTCTACGAGCGGGCTTCGGGCGCGCGGATGCACGCCAATTATTATCGCGTCGGCGGGGTGCGCCAGGACCTGCCGCCGGAGCTGGTCGAGGACATCGCCGCCTGGTGCGTGAAGGTCCCGCGGGTCTTCGACGACATCGAGAAGCTGATCACCGGCAACCGCATCTTCAAGCAGCGCAACGTCGACATCGGCAAGGTGACCAAGGAGGAGGCCCAGGCCTGGGGCTTCTCCGGTGTCATGGTGCGCGGAAGCGGCATCGCCTGGGACCTGCGCCGCAGCCAGCCCTACGCCTGCTACAGCGACATGGAATTCGACATCCCGCTGGGGGTGCACGGCGACTGCTACGACCGCTACCTCTGCCGCATGGAAGAAATGCGCCAGTCGGTGAAGATCATGGCCCAATGCTGCGAGCGACTGATGAAGACGCCGGGCCCAGCTATCTCGCAGGACAACAAGATCGCCGCCCCCAAGCGCGGCGAGATGAAGTGGTCGATGGAATCGCTGATCCATCACTTCAAACTGTTCACCGAGGGCTATCGGACCCCGCCGGGCGAGGTCTACGCCGCCGTCGAGGCGCCCAAGGGCGAATTCGGCGTCTACCTGGTTTCGGACGGCACCAACCGTCCGTACCGCTGCAAGATCCGCGCGCCGAGCTACGCCTTCCTGCAGGCGATGGACTGGATGAGCCGCGGCCACATGCTGGCCGACGTCTCCGCCATCCTGGGCTCGCTGGATATCGTGTTCGGGGAGATCGACCGTTGAGCGTCCGTAGGCTCGCCGCCAACCAGCCCGCCAGCTTCGCCTTTGCGCCTTCAACCCTGAAGCGCGCGCGCGAGCTGATGACCAACTTCCCGGCCGGCCGGCAGCAGTCGGCGGTGATCGGCATCCTGTGGCTGGTGCAGAAGCAGGAGGGCTGGGTCTCCGAGCCGGCCATCCGCGCCACCGCCGAGTTGCTCGGCATGCCGGTGATCCGGGTGCTGGAGATCGCCACCTTCTATACGATGTTCATGCTGGAGCCGGTGGGCACGCATGCGCTGGTGCAGGTCTGCGGCACCACGCCCTGCCAGACCCGCGGCTCCGAAGACCTGATCGCCGTCTGCCAGCGCAAGTTCGGGCCATCGAACCATCGCACCGCCGACGGCAAGTTCTACTGGCAGGAAGTCGAGTGCCTGGGCGCCTGCTCCAACGCCCCGATGGCCGCGATCAACGATTACTATTACGAGGACCTGACGCCGGAGAGCTTCGAGAAAATCCTCGACGACTTCGCGGCCGGCAAGAAGCCCAAGCCCGGCTCGGTCATCAAGCGCCAGGGCGCGGCGCCGGAAGGCGGCCCGATGACGCTCACCGATCCCAAGCTCTACGACGGCTCGCTGGCCAAGAAGATCACCATCCCGAACCTGCCGGCCAAGCCGCCGAAGGCCGCGAAGGCCAGCGCATGAGCTTCGACGCCACGACCCTCAAGAAGCGCCGCAATGTCATGCTGACGATCAATGGCTTGGCCGTGCTGATCGCGGCCGTCTCGGCCGTCGGCTATTTCGCCTACGCCCAGCCCTTGGCGCTGGCCGGCTTCGTGGCGGCCCTGATCGCCGGCTTCGGCGCGCAGATCTGGTTTATCGCGGGGCTTCGCGGCCCTGGCAAAGGAGCTTAGGCGTGGTTGGCATTCTGGCCGACAAGGACCGCATCTTCCTCAACATCTACGGCGTCCATGACTGGGGCCTGGATGGGGCGAAGGCGCGTGGCTGCTGGAACGGCACCAAGGACATCGTCGCCCAGACCCCGGAGTGGATCTGCGACCAGATGAAGGCCTCGGGCCTGCGCGGCCGCGGCGGCGCGGGCTTCGCCACCGGCCTGAAGTGGACCTTCATGCCCAAGCAAGAGAGCGAGCGTCCGCACTACCTGCTGGTCAACGCCGACGAGAGCGAGCCGGGCGCCTGCAAGGACCGCGAGATCCTGCGCAACGACCCGCACCTGCTGATCGAGGGCTGCCTGATCGCGTGCAAGGCTATGCGGGCGCGCACGGCCTACATCTATATCCGCGGCGAATACGTCTTCGAACGCGAGCGGCTGCTGGCCGCGATCAAGCAAGCCTACGACGCCAAGCTGATCGGCAAGGGCAACGTCCACGGCTGGGACTGCGACGTGCGCGTGACGCACGGCGGCGGCGCCTACATCTGCGGCGACGAGACCGCGCTGATGGAAAGCTTCGAGGGCAAGAAGGGCCAGCCGCGCCTGAAGCCCCCGTTCCCGGCCGGCGCCGGGATCTATGGCTGCCCGACCACGGTCAACAACGTCGAGACCATCGCCGTCGTCGGCACCATCCTGCGCCGCGGCGCGGCCTGGTTCGCGGGCTTCGGCACGGAGAAGTCAACGGGCACCAAGCTGTTCGCCGGCTCCGGCCACCTGAACAAGCCCTGCGTCGTCGAGGACGCCGTCGGCATCTCGGTGAAGCAGCTGATCGAGGACCACTTCGGCGGCGTGCGCGGCGGCTGGAAGAACCTGAAGGCCGTGATCCCCGGCGGCATCTCAGTGCGCATGATCCCGGCCGATCAGTGCGACGAAGCCATCATGACCTACGAGGACCTGCAGGCGAGAGGCTCCGGCCTCGGCACCGGCACCATGATCGTGTTCGACAAGGACGCCGACCTGGTGAAGGCGATCGCGCGGGCGTCCTACTTCTACAAGCACGAGAGCTGCGGTCAGTGCACGCCGTGCCGCGAAGGCACCGGCTGGATGTGGCGGGTGATGGAGCGGATGGTCACCGGCGAGGCCGAGATGTCGGAAATCGACCTGTTGCTCGACGTGGCAAGCCAGGTCGAAGGTCACACCATCTGCGGGCTCGGCGACGCCGCGGCCTGGCCGATCCAGGGCCTCTTCCGCCACTTCCGCCACGAGGTGGAGGACCGCATCAATCTCTATCGGGCCGGCAAGCCCCATGTGCAGGGCCACACCCTGCAGGCGGCGGAGTAGATCATGCCGATTTGCAAGGTCGACGGCGTCGAGGTCGAGTTCGAGCCCGGGATGAACGTCCTGCAGGTGGCCGAGCTGGCGGGGAAGGAAATCCCCCGCTTCTGCTACCACGAACGCCTGAGCATCGCCGGCAACTGCCGCATGTGCCTGGTCGAGGTGAAGCCCGGCCCGCCCAAGCCGCAGGCCTCCTGCGCGCTCCCGGCCGCCGAGAACATGGAGATCCTCACCGACACGCCGATGGTGAAGAAGGCCCGCCACGGGGTCATGGAATTCCTGCTGATCAACCACCCGCTGGACTGCCCGATCTGCGACCAGGGCGGCGAGTGCGACCTGCAGGACCAGGCCATGGGCTATGGCCGTGACGATAGCCGCTACGCCGACAACAAGCGCGCCGTCGAAGAAAAGTTCATGGGGCCGTTGATCAAGACGGTCATGACCCGCTGCATCCAGTGCACGCGCTGCGTCCGGTTCATCACCGAGGTGGCCGGGGTTCCCGACATCGGTCTCATCTCCCGCGGCGAAGACGTTGAAATCACGACCTATCTCGACAAGGCCGTGGCGTCCGAACTGAGCGCCAACATCATCGATCTCTGCCCGGTCGGCGCGCTGACCTCGAAGCCCTACGCCTTCAATGCGCGGCCCTGGGAGCTGAAGAAGACCGAGAGCGTCGACGTGATGGACGCCTTGGGTTCGGCGATCCGCGTGGACGCGCGCGGCTCGGCCGTGCTGCGGGTGCTGCCGCGGGTCAACGAGGACATCAACGAGGAGTGGATTTCCGACAAGACCCGCTACGCCGTCGATGGCCTGGCGCGGCAACGTCTGGACCGCCCCTACATCCGCGAAGCCGGCAAGCTGCGCCCGGCGACCTGGAGCGAGGCCCTGGAGGCGGTGGCCGCCAAGCTGAAGGCCACCGCGCCCGACCGCATCGGCGTCATCGCCGGCGAACTTCAGGACGCTGAGTCCATGAAGGCCGCGCTCGACCTTTTCCGCGGCCTGGGCGTCCAGTCGACCGACTGCCGCGAAGACGGCATGGTCCTGGGTGGCGGCCCGCGGGCGAGCTGGTTGTTCAATTCGACCCTGGCGGGCATCGAGGACGCCGACGTCCTCCTGCTGGTCGGGACCAATCCACGCCTTGAGGCGCCGGTGCTGAACGCGCGGCTGCGCAAGCGCTGGCTCGCCGGCGCGCTGAAGGTCGGCGTGGTCGGCGAGAAGCTCGACCTGACCTACCCTTACGAATACCTCGGCGCTGGCCCGAAGACCCTGAGCGGCCTCGGCAAGGCCAAGGGCGACTTCGCCGCGGCCCTGAAATCCGCCAAAGCCCCGGCGATCATCGTGGGCGCAGGCGCGCTCACCCGCGCCGACAGCGCCGCGGTGTTGAAGGCGGCGGCCGCGACGGCCAAGGCCTTCGGCATGACTTGGAACGTGCTGCATAGCGCGGCCGCGCGGGTTGGCGGCCTGGACCTGGGTTTCGTCCCCGGCGCGGGCGGCAAGACGGCGGCGGAGCTGGCGGCCAAGGGCGGGGCCGACCTGCTCTTCCTGCTGGGCGCCGACGAGATCGACGCCTCGGCCTCCAAGGCCTTCAAGGTCTATCTGGGCACGCACGGCGACCGCGGGGCGCACACCGCCGACGTGATCCTGCCGGGCGCGGCCTACACCGAGAAGAATGGCCTCTACGTCAACACCGAGGGCCGGGTGCAGCAGGGCGTCCGCGCCGTATTCCCCAAGGGCGAGGCCAAGGAGGACTGGGCGATCCTGCGGGCTCTGTCCGAACGCCTGGGCGGCAAGCTACCCTATGACAGCCTCGACGCGCTCCGCGCCAAGCTGTTCGCCGACCATCCCAGCTTCGGGCGCATCGACCACGTCGATGGTCCCGCGGGCGCCGCCGGGCTCGATCTTGGCGCCCTGGGCGGGAAGGGCGACCTCAGCGACGCGCCCTTCGCCAGCGCGATCACGGCCTTCTACCAGTCCAATCCGGTCGCGCGCGCCAGCGTGACCATGGCCGAGTGCGCCGCCCAGGCTTCGGGCGCTGCCAAGATCGCGGCGGAGTGAGCATGCCTGTCCACGCCGCCATCCAGTCCGACAACCCGGTGATCTGGACCCTGCTGACCATCGGCCAGATCCTGCTGGTGACGATCCCGCTCTTGCTGGTCGTCGCGTTCGTGATCTACGCGGATCGCAAGATCTTCGCCGGCGTGCAGATGCGCAAAGGCCCCAACGTAGTGGGCCCGTTCGGCCTGCTCCAGTCCTTCGCCGACCTGGGCAAGTTCCTGATCAAGGAGCTGATCGTCCCGGCGGGCGCCGACAAGTTTGTTTTCCTGCTAGCGCCGCTGATTAGCGTCACCCTGGCGCTGGGCTCATGGGCCGCCATCCCGCTCGCGCCGGGTTGGGTGATCGCCAACATCAATGTCGGGATCCTCTACCTGTTCGCCATCTCCTCGATGGGCGTCTACGGAATCATCATGGGCGGCTGGGCGTCCAACTCGAAGTACCCGTTCCTGGGCGCCCTGCGCTCGGCCGCGCAGATGGTCTCCTACGAGGTCTCCATCGGCTTCGTGATCATCACCGTGATCCTGCTCTCCGGGACCATGAACCTGACGCGGATCACCGAGCTGCAGGCCGGCGGTTTCTGGCACTGGAACATCCTGGGCGGCGCGGGCCTGAAGAACCTGCCGCTGGCGCTGGTGATGATCCCCATGGGGGTGATCTTTTTCATCTCGGGCCTGGCCGAGACCAACCGTCCGCCGTTCGACCTGCCGGAAGCCGAGAGCGAGCTGGTGGCCGGCTACGCCATCGAATACGGCTCGACGCCTTACATGCTGTTCTACCTGGCGGAGACCGCGAACATCATCCTGATGAGCGGGCTGATGGCTGTCCTGTTCCTCGGCGGATGGCAGGCGCCGTTCCCGGTCCCGGCGTCCTTCTCGGCGCATTTCCCGGCGACGGTGATCAGCCTGGTTGGCCTGTTCTGGTTGGCGGCCAAGACCTTCTTCGTCTTCTTCATGAACGCCATGGTCCGCTCGGTCGTGCCGCGTTACCGCTACGACCAGCTGATGCGCCTGGGCTGGAAGGTCTTCCTGCCGACATCGCTCGCCGCCGTGGCCCTGGTGGCCGGCTGGCGGGTCTATGGAGGGATCGGATGACCCGAGCCTTTCTTCCCATCCTCGCGGTGCTGACCCTGGGCCTGGCGGCGTGCGAGACCGCCGAGCCCAACGGCGGAGCCGCCGACTACGACGCGCTGAAGCGCGCCCAGGCCGACTGCGCGGCCCAGGGCGGCAAGCTGGTTCTCAAGGACCAGGGCGACGCCCAGCGCATCGACGCCTACACCTGTAAGAGGACCTGAGATGTTCCAGCGAATCGGACAGGCGATGAAGGGCGCGGCGCTGATGGACTTCGCCGGCGCCATCGGGCTGGGCCTGAAGTACATGGTCCGCCCCAAGGCCACTGTGCTTTATCCGCACGAGCGCAACCCGCAGAGCCCGCGCTTCCGCGGCGAGCACGCCCTGCGCCGCTATCCCAATGGCGAAGAGCGCTGCATCGCCTGCAAGCTCTGCGAAGCCATCTGCCCGGCGCAGGCCATCACCATCGAGGCGGAGCCCCGCGAAGACGGCAGCCGGCGCACGACCCGCTACGACATCGACATGGTCAAATGTATCTACTGCGGCCTCTGCCAGGAAGCCTGCCCGGTGGACGCCATCGTCGAGGGCCCGAACATCGAGTACGCCGTCGAGACGCGGGAAGAACTCTACTACGACAAGGCCAAGCTGCTGGATAACGGCGACCGCTGGGAACGCGAGATCGCGAAGAATCTGGAACTGGATGCGCCCTATCGCTAAGACCCGCCCGGGCCTTTTGCGACAAGCGAATCCCACACTGAGTTAGGGGAGCTGGAACAGCCGATGGCCCTGCAGGCGATCGCATTCTATCTGATGGCGGCGGTGACGCTGGCGAGTGCGCTCGCCGTCGTCTCGTCGAAGAATCCTGTGCACTCGGTGCTGTTCCTGATCGCGGCGTTTTTCTCCGCTGCCGGCCTCTTCGTGCTGTTGGGTGCGGAGTTCCTGGCGATGCTCCTGGTGGTCGTCTACGTGGGCGCGGTCGCGGTGCTGTTCCTGTTCGTGGTGATGATGCTGGACGTCGACTTCGCCGAGCTGCGGCAAGGCTTCGCCCGCTACATGCCGCTGGGCGGACTCATCGCCGGCGGCTTGGCCATCGAGATGATCATCGTTTCCACCGCAGTCGCCACGCACGGCGCGGCGCGGCTGAACGAGACGCCGATGGCCTCCGGGACCATGGGGCCGGGCGTCCCGAACGCCGAAGCGATCGGGCGCGTGCTCTACACCCAATACGTCTACTTCTTCCAGGCGGCGGGCATGGTGCTGCTGGTCGCCATGATCGGCGCCATCGTGCTGACGCTGCGCCACAAGCCCGGCGTGAAGCGCCAGATCATCATGGACCAGGTGCTGCGCACGCCCGCCAAGGGGATGCGCATGGTTTCGCCCAAGCCCGGCGAAGGGATCGACGCATGAGCATTGGGCTCCCCCACTATCTCGCGGTCGCCGCGATCCTCTTCACCATCGGGGTCTTCGGCATCTTCGTGAACCGCAAGAACATCATCGTCATCCTGATGTCGGTGGAGCTGATCCTGCTCGCCGTGAACATCAACCTGGTGGCCTTCTCGGCCTACCTGGGCAACGTCACCGGGCAGATCTTCGCCATGTTCGTGCTCACCGTGGCGGCCGCTGAGGCCGCCGTGGGCCTGGCGATCCTGGTCACCTTCTTCCGCAACCGCGGCGATATCGCCGTGGACGACGCCTCGATGATGAAGGGCTGAGCATGGACGCCAAGCTCCTCGTCACGATCATCCTCTACGGCCCGCTGCTCGGCGCGATCGTCGCCGGCCTGTTCGGCCGCCGCATCGGCAACGTCGCCTCGCAGACGGTCACCACCGGCTTCCTGATGCTGTCGGCGGTCTTGTCCTGGGTAGTGTTCAGCCGATGGACCTGGGGTGGGCTTGAACCCTTCACCCTGACCTACGCGCCGTTCATCCAGGTGGGCAAATTCATCTCCAACTGGTCGTTCCGGCTGGATGGGCTGTCGGCGGTGATGCTGGTGGTGGTGACCACGGTCTCCAGCCTCGTGCATCTCTACAGCTGGGGCTACATGGCCGAGGATGACTCGAAGCCTCGGTTCTTCGCCTACCTGTCGCTGTTCACCTTCGCCATGCTGAGTCTGATCAGCGCGGCGGACTTCATGCAGCTGTTCTTCGGCTGGGAAGGTGTCGGCCTGGCGAGCTACCTCTTGATCGGCTTCTGGTATCACAAGCCCACCGCCAACGCGGCCGCCATCAGGGCCTTCGTGGTCAACCGGGTCGGCGACTTCGGCTTCGCGCTCGGCATCATGACCGTCTTCTGGTCGCTGGGCTCGATCCAGTTCGCGCAGATCTTCCCGCAGGTCGCCGCGCATGCCGGCGACACCTGGATGTTCGCCGGCCAGGGCTGGCGGCTGATGGATCTGGCCTGCGCGCTACTGTTCGTCGGCGCCATGGGCAAGTCGGCGCAGTTCTTCCTGCACACCTGGCTGCCGGACGCCATGGAAGGCCCGACCCCGGTCTCGGCACTGATCCACGCCGCCACCATGGTGACGGCCGGCGTCTATATGGTCTGCCTGCTGTCGCCGATGTTCGAGTACGCTCCGGTGGCCAAGAACATCGTCGTCGGCATCGGCGCGATCACGGCCCTCTTTGCCGCCACGGTCGGTCTGGTGCAGAACGACATCAAGCGGGTGATCGCCTATTCGACCTGTTCGCAGCTCGGCTACATGTTCATGGCCGCGGGCGTCGGGGCCTATCAGTCCTCGATGTTCCATCTGTTCACCCACGCCTTCTTCAAGGCGCTCCTGTTCCTCGGCGCCGGCTCGGTGATCCACGCCATGGTCCATGAGCAGGACATGCGCCGCTACGGCAATCTGGCGAAGTATCTGCCGGTGACCTGTGCGGTCATGGTGATCGGCACCATCGCCATCACCGGCCTGGGCATCCCGGGCGTCGAACTGGGCTTCGCGGGCTTCTACTCCAAGGACTCGATCATCCACGCGTCCTATGCCGCCGGAGCCGCGGGCGACCCGATGGGTTACTTCGCCTTCGTGATCGGCGTGTTCGTGGCCGGCCTGACGGCCTTCTATTCCTGGCGCGTCGCCTTCTTCACCTTCAATGGCCACGCCCGCTGGACATCTGAGGATCTCGAGCAGCACTGGCACAACCGCGACCACGACCATGGTCACGATGACCACGCCAGTGACGCCCAGCATGAGACCCATTCCGAGCCGAACCACGGCGCTCACGTCCACCTGCCGCACGAGAGCCCGTGGACCATGCGCCTGCCGCTGATCCTGCTGGCCATCGGCGCGATCGGCGCCGGCTATGTCTTCGTCGAGAAGTTCATCGGCGCCGAGCAGCACGAGTTCTGGCGCGGCGCGATCTTCACCGCCGCCAACAACCATGTCCTGGCCGAGGGCCATCCGCCGGTCTGGACCGTCTGGGCGCCGCTGGTGGTGTCGGTCCTGGGCCTGCTGGTCGCGGCCTACATGTACATCTGGCGCGAAGGCACGGGCGCGCGGCTCGCGGCCCAGCGCGGCCCGGTCTACCTGTTCTTCTACAACAAGTGGTTCTTCGACGAGCTCTATGACGCGACCTTCGTGCGGGCCGCTAAGTGGCTCGGCGACCTTTTCTGGAAGGGCGGCGACCAGAAGCTCATCGACGGCCTGGGCCCCGACGGCGTCAGCGCGGTGTCGCTGCAGGTGGGCAAGGGCGCAGGGCGGCTACAGACCGGCTTCCTCTACCACTACGCCTTTGTGATGCTGCTGGGGGTCGCGGCGATCCTTTCCTACGCCCTCTGGGCCTGGCACGCGTAAGGGAGCGCCTGGACATGCCCATCCTCTCCCTCATCACCTACGCCCCGCTGGTCGGCGTGGCTGGCATCCTGGCGCTGCGCTTCTTCGGCAAGGCCGACGATCCGAAGTCCGTCGAGGCGGCCAAGTGGATCGCGCTCGTCACCACGCTCGCGACCTTCGCGCTCTCGGTGCTGCTGGTCATGCAGTTCAACCCGCATGAAGCGGGCTTCCAGTTCTCGGAGGACGCCCCCTGGTTCGCGGGCCTCCACTACCGCATGGGCGTGGATGGCATTTCGGTGCTGTTCGTCCTGCTGAACGCGTTCCTGATGCCGATCTGCATCCTGGCGTCCTGGAAATCGATCGAGAAGCGCGTCCTCGAATACATGGTCGCCTTCCTGATTCTCGAGACCCTGGTGAACGGGGTCTTCGTCTCGCTCGACATCGTGCTGTTCTACATTTTCTTCGAATTCAGCCTGGTGCCGATGTTCCTGATCATCGGGATCTGGGGCGGGGCGCGGCGGGTCTATGCGGCGTTCAAGTTCTTCCTCTACACGCTGCTGGGCTCGGTTCTGATGCTGGCCGCGATCCTGGCGATGATCTCGATCAGCGGCACGAGCTCGATCCCGGCCCTGATGACCTATCACTTCAGCCCTGCGATCCAGACTTGGCTCTGGCTGGCCTTCTTCGCCTCCTTCGCGGTGAAGATGCCGATGTGGCCGGTCCACACCTGGCTGCCCGACGCCCACGTCGAGGCGCCCACGGCGGGTTCGGTGATCCTGGCGGGCATCCTGTTGAAGCTCGGCGGCTACGGCTTCATGCGCTTCAGCCTGCCGATGTTCCCGCAGGCGTCGCATCTCTTCACGCCGCTGATCTTCGCGCTCAGCGTGATCGCGGTCGTCTACACGTCGCTGGTCGCCTTCCGTCAGGTCGATATCAAGAAGCTGATCGCCTATTCGTCGGTGGCCCACATGGGCTTCGTGACCATGGGCATTTTCTCCGGAAATGCGGTCGGCGAGCAGGGCGCGCTGTTCCAGATGCTGAGCCACGGGGTGATCTCCGGCGCGCTCTTCCTCTGCGTCGGCGTGGTCTACGACCGCATGCACACCCGCGAGATCGCCTTCTACGGCGGACTGGTGCAGCGCATGCCCTGGTACGCGGCGACCTTCATGCTCTTCACCATGGGCAACGTGGGCCTGCCGGGGACCTCGGGCTTCGTGGGCGAAATCCTGACCATGACCGGGACTTACGGCGTCTCCACGTGGACGGCGATCGTAGCGGCCACCGGCGTAATCTTGTCGGCGGTCTATGCGCTCAGCCTCTACCGGCGTGTGGTGTTCGGCACGATCACCAACGCCAAGCTGGCCGACATCGCCGACCTGGACTGGCGCGAAGTGGCGATCTTCGCGCCGCTGATCGCCGCCACCCTGGTGCTGGGCGTCCAGCCCGGCCTCGTCATGAACCTCACCCAGGCCTCCGTGGACCATCTGGTCTCGGCCTACCAAGCGGCCATCGGGGGCTAAGACCTATTCCATGACCTTCTCCGCCGATCTCGGCCTGGCCTATCCGGAACTGATCCTGGCGATCGGCGCCTTGGTATTGCTCGTCGCCGGAGCGTTCGCGCCCAAGGCCGCCCGCGCCGTGGGCTGGGCCTCCGTCGCCGTGCTGGCCGCCGCCGCCTACCAGGCGGCCACGGGCCCGTTCGGTCGGGGCTTCTCCGGCGGGATGATCGCCGACGCCGGCTCGGCCTTCGGGCAGGTGGCGATCTACGCCTCCAGCGCCATCTGCATCCCGCTCGGCCAGCGCTGGTTCGAGCGCCGCGGCGTCCACAACTTCGAGTTCCCGATCCTCATCCTGCTGGCCGCGCTCGGCATGGGGATGATGGTCTCGGCCGGCGACCTGATCTCGCTCTACGTCGGCGTCGAGCTGCACTCGCTCGCGCTCTACGTCCTGGCCGCCATGCACCGCGACAACGCCCGGGCTTCGGAAGCCGGCCTCAAATACTTCGTGCTTGGCGCGCTCTCGTCGGGCCTGCTGCTCTATGGGGCGAGCCTGGTCTATGGCTTCGCCGGATCGACCCTCTTCAGTGACATCGCCACGGCGGTGCACAACGGGGCCTCGACGGGCGTTCTGTTCGGCCTGGTGTTCCTGATCTGCGGCCTCGGCTTCAAGGTCTCCGCCGCGCCGTTCCACATGTGGACGCCGGACGTCTACGAGGGCGCGCCGACCCCGGTCGTGGCCTTCTTCGCTGCCGCACCGAAGCTCGCCGCCATGGTGCTGTTCGCCCGCCTGTTGGGGCAGGGCTTCGGCGGGGCGATGATCCAGTGGCAGCAGGTGCTGGTGGCGCTCGGCCTGATCTCGATCGGCGTCGGCGCCTTCGCGGGCCTGGCGCAGAAGAACCTGAAGCGCCTGTGGGCCTATTCCTCCATCGCCAACGTCGGCTACGCGATCATCGGCCTGTCGGCCGGCACCGCCGAGGGCGTCCAGTCCATGCTGGTGTTCATGGTGCTCTACATGGTCGACGTGACGGGCTTCTTCGCCTGCCTGGCCGCCTTGAAGCGCCAGGGCCGCGACATGGAAACCTTCGACGACATGGCCGGGCTCTTCAAGGAACAGCCGGGCATCGCGCTCGCCATGACCGCCTTTTCGCTGTCGGCGCTGGGCCTGCCGCCATTCTCGGGGTTCTGGGCCAAGGTCTATGTGTTCAAGGCGGCCATCGGCGCAGGCCTCGGCCCCGCGGCCGTGATCGGGCTGGTGGGTTCGGTGGTGGCGGCCTTCTACTACCTGCGCCTGCTGAAAGTGATGTGGTTCGACGGCGCGGTCGGCCCCACCGACAAGCCGCCCCTGGAAGCCCGCACCGTCGCCATC